>DEQI01000215.1 GCA_002360295.1 Planococcaceae bacterium UBA3370 | reverse complement strand
CACCATATAGTAAAAGTGGGTACGCTTACTTTTAGTAACAAAACAAAAACCTAGAATTACCAAGGGTTTGATAGCATTTTACTTATCTCTAATCATATCATAGTTCATCCTCTTTTTAGCCCTATTTACTATATTTAATTCTCGAACTATACTCGAATTAATTATTAACGTGCTTATAAAGGAGGCAGCATATATATGATAACGGAAGAATTAGTTCAATATTTACTAGAAAATGTTTCATCAACTGAATTTGATGTAATTATATATGCTGCCTTAAATTCTGACTGGGATGGCCGTGTACACCTTACTGCTAAACAAATTGCAAATAGTGTAGGTTCGAAAGAAAAATATGTTAAGTGGATCTTAAAAAGACTTTCTTCTGACAAAAAAGGAAGAAAGCTTTTTGCATGCGAAGAATTCGAAGGTGAGCTTACATATCGTTTTGTAGTTGGGAAAACAAAAAACTTAGGATTTAATGAAGTAACAGATCGTTACTGCAAAAATTATTCTTTTTTCCATCTACCGGCATTCCGCGATTTATCTATCCACGCTAAGCGCCTTTTACTGCTTAGTGCTTTTAAGATGTCTATTTCTCAAAATGAGACAGTAGACATTGATTATTTAAAGATCGTTCCTTCAAAAAATAGCACAGCAATTAGTACATTTACTCGTGGACGACTATTGGATAGCATTAAAGAAATTCAAACTTCTGAATTAAACGAAGTTGTAACAATTTCTATGTCAACTCTTTACTTAATTAAAAAAGAAGTAATTAATTTCAACTATACTCCAGGAACGTTAGAAAACTTTGAAGAAAATCATACAGAAGCATTATCTTTAAGAAAACGCATTGCTAAAGCTGGTCATCACAGTTATCTTAGCAATGATTTTTGCACGGAAATCGTTAAAATGGGGAAATATATTTTCAACTCCTTTTCACAATACGAGAAAGAATTTTCTCGTTTGAAAGGAGCTTTTTCTGGTGCCAAAGATTCTGTGCTAGCATTAGGACGATATATTTACAATACGGCAATTGATCGTTTTGCAGTTGTTTTAAACAGTAACCATGAGCTTTTAAACGATGCCAAACAAGCCTCAGCATACTTCTCTAGCGTTATTCAAGATATTACTTTTGAAGAACTTGCAAAGTTAAATAACCGTTCCGAGAATATTAGCAGCTTACTAGAAATTAATCGCTTAAACATTAATCAATATAACTCCGGCGTTGCTGAGGAAAATAAACTAGCAGCAGATACATACGATGCTGAATTAAATAGTAAATTAATTGAAACAAACTATCTCTACTCGATTTTAGAAGCTTGGAATACAAGTTGGATTACATCACGTGTAGATTCGATTGTAACTCAAGCAAAAACAGTGGCTAACGATCAAAATAGTAAAACAGGGCTTCGTAATCGCCTATTTGCGTTAAAAAATCAATTGATAAAACAAATTAATGCTTTTTATGAGCACAAGAACATCTTTGGGCTTAAGCATATGAGCGCCAATAATAATAATTTTATAACAAAATTATCTAACTATATAACTGAAACAATTGACCTTAAAGTAGGTATGCTAATTTCACCTTAATAGTAAGAACAAGCGGGACAGTTAGAATACAACTTCATTATCCCAATAAATGGATTATCTTCATTTCATATACCTTTTTTTAGCACTGGCAAATTTGCGAGTGCTGTTTTTGCTGCTCATTTTTAATTCACCTATTTACTCCAAATAGACTTTACCAATTAACTCACTTCATATTATTCCAGAATCTCGTAAAGCACTCAATATTCCATGTTTTTTTACTCTATTTTGTCTGTGAATTGTAATCTTTAAAATGTGATTTTTAGCTAGGTAATTGTGATTAACATTTATTTTGACTTTAATTGCAAAGTATTGTCTTTGAATAGTGGCAAAGTAGCTTTATTTTGCAAATAAGAGATGTTTATATATCTTTATTAAACGTGATTAGGAATATATTTCTGTGATTTTAAAAAGAGGTACAGGGGATAAAATTTCTTTTTCTGTAAATAGCCAAGACCGAGTAGTTATTTGTTTTTCTTAAGCGTTGGATTGCTATTCTACAACTGTATTCTGCACTTTAAAATTTGTGATTTGGAAATAGGAATATGTAGATTTGTTTCATTGGTTCTTTTTTGCAATGTCGAACCTTGCCAAACCCTTTGTTATCAATGATTTTTCCAATAAAGTTATTAATGGTGCTGAAAATAATATATTAAAATAAAGCACTGAATTATTGTATTAAACCTATAGTTCTTAATATGCCTATAAAAATAAAATTAAAAAATTATGCTTTATAAATAGTAATTAATATTACTATAAAAAAGGGGATGAATTATTTAGCTAAAAAAGAGACTAAATATAGAGTTGAAGATGCTTATAAATATTAATATAAACAAGGGGATAAGTAAAACCCCATTTTCTTACTATTTCGAAAGAATTAAATTTATATTTGTTCCAAAGTATATACAGCATAAGAAACTAATTTGACTTTGAAAATATAAAGAATTATGATAATACCATATTAGTTAACATTCTTAATCTCAACTATACAGTAGAGATTTTTAAAGCACTTTTGATAGTGTTCAAACGGATCTATAGGGATACGTCTGAGCATTTATCAGAAGTGCTTTTTTGTGTTTTCTGATAAATAAAATATAATGGAGAGATTTAGAAATGAATGAAAAAGATTATATTGATGTATATGAAAAAGAATTTAATGTTGCTACGTCAACTATGTCACAAGATGAAATTGGAAGATTTGAAATTATGACATTTAGTACTATAGAATCGGCTATTGGTCATTGTTTATATTATTCAACTAAGCCATTGGATTATTGGATTGATAATGTTGGTGAACAATCATATTTCACGAAAGAACAAAATGAAGAAATAAAAGAGATATTAAAAACATTTCAACAAAGCGAAATGCAATCGATAAGTTTGTACAAGACTTACTTAAAGCAAAAATTAGAAATAGGCGATTTAACTTATAAAGCGTTCGACTGCTTAATCTCAGAATGGTATGAGGATTTTAAAGCAAAAGGCGGAAATTATATAACAATTATTAATACACTTAAACAACATGTGAAACGTATTGAAAATGAGACAAATAAAGAAAAAGAACTAAGAGTAATTAAGTCTTGGTTAAAAATGAATGTAGAATAATTACAATTTATCCCGCGCGGCCATAATTATAATTTATGTTAATTTATATTAGATAAACTCATTAACCTTAGCTATACAGTCGAGGTTTCTAAAGCACATTTCGATAGTGTTCAAACGGATCTTACAGGATACGTCTGAGCATTTATCAGAAGTGCTTTTTTGTGTTTGCTGATAAATAAAATGTAATGGAGAGATTTTAAATGCATGAAATGACAAAGGAGTATGTTCTTAGAACATTACGAGAGGAAAAATTATGGAAGATTGGAGAGAGTGATTCTTTTAATTTTGGGAAATGGTCTCTGACACTTAGAAAAGAAGAAAGTCATTACAAGCCATTCACTTATTCAGTAGAAGGAATTAATAATAATACTAATAGTTCTATAAGTAGAAGATATGTAAGCATGGAAAAGGCATTTTTACATATCGTAAATAACTTTAATGAAAATGCTAACATTAAAGATAGATATGAAACAATAGATAATTTCATTTTAAGTGGAAGTAGGATTTAGAATGGAAGATTATATGAATGAACTAATGAAACTCAAGAAGCATATTGAATTGCTGCAGAAACAAGGTAAGGGTTCGGAAGTAGTAAAGTTAACTCCTAGATTTAATGAATTGTATGCACAATATAATTTTAATTTTTGGATTGGGGAACCCGTATACACGCATTATGAAGGTAAAATAATAAAAACTAATATTTGTATGATAGGTCCGAAAAACATTTTTGCTGTACTTACACCAAGAGGCGTAGGTGCCGAAAGAATTGGATTCGATTTGAAAAAAGTTGAACCTGATGGTGCGCCAATGTTCACAGAACAACTTAATTTGTTTTAGTAATTTAAATAACTCAATAAAAAGGAGATATTAATATGAATAAGTGGAATAATTACGAAACGTTAGAACATCACGAGGGTATGATTTGGGTAAGTAAGCTATTAAAATCCGAAAATCGCGGAAATATTTGTGCATTAGAGAATGCTGAGTTCCGAGTATTGGCTTATATTTCACCTGACCAGTTAGAAAATAAAGATTTAAACACAATTGTAACCGAAATAGTTAAAGAAAACGGAACGTCATACATGCTAGATGATGATAGTAAAATATCATGTACCATCTGTGGTAAAACTTTTGATGAATCAGATGTAAATATCGTAGATTATCCTGACGATGTATGTATTAATTGCGAAAAAAGTTATTCTGTATAACTTCAATGTCCCTTATTAAAAATATCAGATAAAATATATATACTTCAAACTTTAATTAGTTTGTCAGATGAAAGGAATGTTTTGGCGAATGAAAAAGAATATGAACTATTTAATCTTACTTTTAACAATAATCTTTATGGTTGGTTGTACAAACATAGAAGATGTTTCGAATACTGAGGAAAAAACAGATTCACAAGAAGTAACAACAGTTAATACAACTGTTGATGAACCAGTAGTAGAAAATACATCAACTCGATCAAAAGATGAACTGTTCAAAGGCTACAAATTAATCGAAGTGGATGCTTGTGATTTATCCGGACATCGTGAAGCTAATGTTGTGGTAGACATTGGTTTTGGTGATCGAGAATATTGGGCATTTACAAACGAGTACGGTCAATTAGTTAAGGTTATTGCTGATAAAATTATTTTACAAGATGACCGTACCGAACAGGTCACATCATCGGGAAGATACTGCAAAGATGAAGCAAAAGTTCCCGGTGTAGAAAGTAAATACCTTGATGAAGGGCATGTTATAGCAGACTCGCTCGGCGGTAATTCTAGTGCATATAATATCACACCTCAAGAGAGTACATTAAATAGACACGGCGACCAAGCATACATGGAAGACACAATCCGTAAAGCAGGAGGAGCTACTAATTTTGAAGCAATTATTACTTATCCGAATACGGAAACACAGATTCCTTCAAGTTATCAATATACCTATACAATAAACGGAAATGTTATTACGGATTCATTTGATAATGTAAATCCGGATGAAGTAAACGAGTCTCTTGGTTTAACTGGAAATAATAAATCCCAGTCCCAATCAGAGAGTTCTTCAATAAATGAAGATGATATTTCTAGTATTGATACAAATGGAGATGGTATCGTGACTATAGCAGAAGCGAAAGCAGCTGGGTTCAGTATGCCAATTACTCGTGGTAAGGACTGGCTATATAAATATATGATAGACCGTGATAACGACGGTATGGTGGGAGAATAATCCCGCCTAGAACTTTGAAGAAAAATAACTGAACGAAAGAACATTATTCTCGTAGGAGATGTTCAATTTAATGTTTGCTAGATAGAGTTGTAACTTATCATAATAGTAATTCATATGGGAGCACATTGACTTTTATTATGCTAATAACTAATATTGAAATATATTAGTCAAACACATTAACTCCAACTAAACAGTAGGGGTATTTGAAAGCACTTTTGATAGTGTTCAAACGAATCTTGAGGGATACGTCTGAGCATTTATCAGAAGTGCTTTTTTGTGTTTTCTGATAAATAAAATTATAATGGAGAGATTTAAAGATGAAAAATATCTATGCTGTAGTAAAAGTGAGTGAAAAAACAGTCAAATCAAAATGGTTTATCAAAGAGGATAACAAAATCAAAGATGTTACAGCAAAATTATTTATGGATGTAATTAATTACAATCAGAAGAAAACAAGCTTTACTAAAATTCCTTATTGTTTTAAAAATGGTTACGTTACTTACGCTTTTGGTTGTGGCCTTACACATTATTTGCAAAATACCAATTTGAAAGAAGTTACAAATCTTGATGTTGATAATATCGTTATTTTCACTACAAGAGATTTCACTATGTTTGGTATTAGTAAGTTTCAAAAGGACTGGCACCAAGCTCTTGAAATCATGTTAACGTGTCGGGGAGAATTAAATACGAGTGACTTTGATGTACCCACTATCTTAGATACCGTTTTAAACAAAGAAGGAAACAAAAAGGGGAAAATCATAAAATCTTTAGGTGAAGGGTGTGACCTTAATACTTGCGATGGTCAGCTCGTATTAATCCATTGGGAAGATGAAACTACTACAAAGTGTTGTCTTTGTGGCATGGAGGAATTATCAAATGGGAAATGGCAGCTTAATGAAAATATTTTTTATTGAGTGTTAAAATTTATCCAACTATAAAGTACTTTTGAAAATAGCTAGACAATACTATTGGATTATCAAAGTGCATTCACGTAATGTCTTTGGAACCAACATTGACTTTTAATAATGAATTAACTAAGATGAATGTATATTAGATTAACTCATAAACCCCAACTATACAGTAAGGGTTATTAAAGCACTTTTGATAGTGTTCAAACGAATCTTACGGGATACGTGCGACCATTTATCAGAAGTGCTTTTTTTGTGTTTTCTGATAAATAAAAATGAAATGGAGCGATTTTAAATGGTATTCGAAGAAGAAAAACAATTATTTTCTGTGGTAGGTTACGCAATGGCTGTAAAATTCATTGATGATCAAGTTTTAAAAATAATGCACCTACTAGCATTTGAAGGTGACTTTCGACAGTTAAATCAGTGGTTAAAAGATTGTACTGCCGAGATTGCTAGGCGCACTCAATGTAATGAAAAAATTCATCCTTTACAGTATGAAAAAAACTACCTTGAAATTTTATGTAAATGAATAGGGCTTATGTGAATGTAATCATAAGAACCAATTTTAAAATGAATTAAAAAGTCCGAGTGTAAATGGAGGAAAATAATGCAAATATCACTTTTTGACGAGCCGCCTGAAAATACAGTTCAACAGAGTATACAAGCGGAACAAGCAGATAGCAGCAATGACTCAATGGATAATTTATTAAATAAGTTTATTGAAATTGATATTTCTGTTGATCAGAGAATAAATGATACAGAATTAGAGTTTTGTAAAACACAAGAAAACATCTTTTATGAAACACGTGATGTTTTAAAGAATACGCTCCAAACACATACAGTTCTATATGAGAAATATAAAGATTTAGATAGTAACGATTATTCAAGAGACTATACTTATATAGACCGTTATAAGGATATAAATGACATTGGAGATAGGATAAAATCAATCTATCATGCGTTTGTAAGCCGCATTGTTTATTATTTCTCTAGAAAGTATACAGTTTCACTTTCTTCTAAAGAGATTCAGGGGAAATATAATGAGGATACAATATCGTATAAAATCATTTTGGATGAAATATTTGAACAACTCGGTGGCCTTACATTTTATGAGAAAGCTGTTGAAGAACTAAAAGTAAACAGTAGAGAAACTATATATAATCCATCGAAAATTGAGATAAACAAGAACAAGTTAACCATTATGGATTATGTATGGTGGGAACACACTTGGGATAATACAAAAAAACTATCTTACTCAGATAGTAGAGTTAAACCACTTTTCTTAGCCTTGTCGCACTTTATGGACGGTACTGTAGAGGTGCTATATGGATTGCAATCTATATATAACCAACTAAGTAGAGGAAATAGAGATTTCGATATATTTTCAAAATATGAACTAACTCACAATATTTTACAATCCCTAAAGTTTTATAAAAACGGGAAAATAGAATTAGTGTTTGTCGATAATACGACGGCTGAAATGTTTAAAACAGAATATTTATTATAAAAAGGGGGAGCTTTTAGCTTCTCCTTTCATTTTTAAGGAGGATATTATGAAATATCAATTTCTAAATCAAACAATACCAACGGAACAACGAAAGATTTTAAATGAAAAAATATTATATTTAATTGATCAAGACTTAACAAAGCAACATAACATTTCAAAAGAAGATGTTTATAATGCTTATACTGGTGATGGTGGATTACACGACTTGAAATTTAATGAGTTCCAATCTTACCATGCTTATTCAGAAGCGAAAAAAGAAATAGAAAATGGCCAATTCTTCACACCACCTACATTAGCAAAGTTTTTGGTGGATTGTATAAAACCTTCTGATTACGATTTAATAATCGACTTAACAGCGGGTATGGGGAGTTTCTTTAATTTCTTACCTAATGAAATGAATGTTTATGGTAATGAATTAGATCTGAAAGCATTTAAAGTGGCACGATTTTTGTACCCAAATGCTACACTAACTAACCAAGATATAAGATATTTTAAAAGTGAAGTGAAATATGACATTGTGTTAGGAAATCCTCCTTTTAATCTTCAATGGACGATTGGCGATAATACCTATCTATCCCAATTATTCTACTGTATTAAAGCTTATGAGGTATTAAAAGCAGGCGGATTAATGACTTTAATTGTCCCAAAAAGTTTCTTAGCTGATGATTTTTCTGATGGTGGTCTGATAAAGGAAATCAATGAATTATTTGATTTTATAGGGCAGGTGCCGATTGCCAAAGATGCATTCGCTTCTTTAGGAGTCAATTCATATGAAACTAAAGTGATGTTCTTTCAGAAGAAGAGTGAACATTTACCAGTACGTCCTTATCAACATGATCAATTTTTACCATTCAATGATTCTGAATTAATCTATAATCAAGCGATACTACCAGTAAAGCAAAAATTAGATGTAGTCCGCGCAAAGATTAGCTTAGAAAATAGACGACAAGTGAGTTCGGAATATGAGTACAAAAAGAACAAGTTATTATTTGATATTAAACGTCATCCTAGACTTGAAAAACATTATGCTAATTGTGTTGCTTATGCGGATCGTTTACACACGCAAGAAAAGCCACAAAACATGGAACAAAAGGAATGGCAGCAAAAGAAGGTTACAGAAAACAAAGTCATTAGTTATCTGAAACAAACGTTAAAGAAGCAACATAAAAGCGTGGAAACACGACCAATAACACTTGTTAAGACCAAGTATGGTATAAAGTACAAAGCTTACACAGCAAAGGACCAAAAGCAGTTAAAGGCGAGAAATGAAAGAGAAACAATATTTGGCCAAAGCAAATACCTATTTTTTGAAAAGACTTATCAAAAGTTATTTGCAAAAAAGGCTCGAGCATACCAGCTGCAAGAAAGGCCATTTAGTGACGTTAAACCTTCTGCTGATATTGTTGAGTGGCTAGAAAAATTAGAAATTGTAGACTTTGCAAAAAATGAAACAATCAAATTAAACAATATTCAAAAAGAGGATACAGCTAAAATGCTGATGAAGCCATATGGTTATCTTCAATGGGGAACAGGCTCCGGTAAAAGTATATCGGCTATTGCTCAATTAAAATATCGTTTGGAAAAGAACCAAGTACGAAATGTTTTCATTGTTGCACCAGCTATTGCAATCAATAATAACTGGGACGATATTTTAGAAGATTACAAAATAGATTATATTCGAATTCATAAATTAAGTGAACTTGCTACAATTAAGCGCGGCCAAGTTGTTATTCTCACATTTGGTATACTCACAAAATACGAAAAGCAGTTGAAACGATTTGTGAAAATGCAGTCGCAAAAAATCCTGCTTGTTTTAGATGAAGCTGACGGTATTTGCAATCCTTTATCTAAACGAACGAAAGCAACGCTAAATGTATTTAGACGAGTGAAATATAAGCAATTAATGAGCGCAACAAGTACAAGAAATAACATACCAGAAAGCTTTACAGCGTTTGAATTGCTTTATAACAATTCACGTCATATGCTATCGCTTAATCCTTCTATCATGATTGAAGATAGAAAAACTCAACAGTTAATAGAGCAGACAAATACATTTTTCAACCAAGCTTTCCCACCTTATCAAAAAGGCCATACTCACTTTAGACGTTCGTTTTCTCCGGAGCGCGCTACAGTGTTCGGTATCGGCAAATTAAATCAAGATATTTATAATAGCGAGTTTCTAAGTGAACTTATCAATAAGACAATGATCACACGCACATTTGAGGATGTTTCCGGAAAAGATATTTATAAATTGCTTCAAGATACGGTTCAATTTAATCCAGATGAACAAAGACTATACGGCATCGTAGTGAACGAATTTTATAAATTCGCTAACATGTATAAAACTACTGGAAATGCACGTAAAGATGCAATGTTGAGAATCATTCAACAGTTAAATAGTCTTTTAACTGCTTGTGTAAATCCTCAGCATTTCAAAGAGTACCATTCATCCCAAATTCCTTCTAAAGCCATGAAAGTGTTAGATATGCTCCAAAAATGGTCAGATGATTATGTAGTGGTTGGATGTACACATATTAAAACTGTAGAACGATATGCAGACTTTATTAGAGCTACATTCCCTGACAGACCACTCTTTGTCATTACTGGCGATAAGGTATCATTAAATCGCCGCAAAGGAATTATCAAGGAATTAAAGGCATCTAAAAACGGTATTTTGATTTGTACTCAACAATCTCTATCGAGTAGTATGAACATTGACTTTGTGAATAATATTGTCTTAATTGAAATGCTATGGAATTTCCCTTCTATGCACCAATTCTTTGCAAGATTTATCCGCTATACATCTACTGAACAAAAAGAAGTTCATTTTGTAACAGTGGAAAATAGCATTGAATCGAATATGCTGCAGCTAATATTAGCGAAGGAAAAACTGAACAACTTCATGAAAAATGATACAATCGACGAGCATGAAATATTAGAAAAGTTTGGTATTGATTTTAACTTACTAGAAATGTTGCTAACTAAAGAAACTGATAGTGAAGGAAAATCATATATTAAGTGGGGGCAACAGTTGATAGGGTAATATTCAAAGAATATTGAAACCATTAGTTGCACTAAGATATTGACATTTATTCAATTAATAACTAAGATTAAAATATATTAGCAAAACATATTTACCTCAACTACACAGTAGAGGTTTCTCAAGCACTTTTGATAGTGTTCAAACGGATCCTACGGGATACGTCTGAGCATTTATCGGAAGTGCTTTTTTGTGTTTTCTGATAAATGAAAATGAAGTGGAGAGATTTTAGAAATGGAAAAATTACAATTAAAATTTTTAGGTGTAGACGATTGGAGTAGACCTGTTTTTGAAAGTGAAAATGGTGACATTTTTAAAGACTTAAATTTGGGCGAGGGTAAATTAGATTTATGTACTGCCAGTAGTTTTGACGGTGAACCAAATACACCAATTCATTACATTGAAAAATTTAAAAATGTAGAATTCGAAATTTTAGGAATGGAAGAACAACCGACAAAAGAAGAAAAGTTTAATTATCAACTGTTAAGTAGATTACAAATGGATTGTAACTATTATTTAGGTAACGGAAATAGAAGCGAAAAACATCTATGGGCTGGTAGTGTAGCGGACCAAATCGAAAAAATGAAAGAACTTTATAATTGGTTTAGTGATGACAAAAAGCCCGAATGGTTAACATTAGACGATATTTCGAAATTTGAAGAAGAAATGACACAATAAAAATTTTTTAAGGAAATATATTTGGTGAACGAATCAATCAAAATAGTCTTTGAAAGCAAATTAATTCACTGGAGGTATTGAAAATGGAAATATTATTAACTTACACTGACCAAATGAAAGAGCAAGATTTATTTTGGCAGGATGAAAATGAAAATTTAGAAGTAATGAAACAATTACAAGAACAAATTGTAGCAGAAGCAAAAGAAAAAGGTTTTAATGGAATAACAAAAACATATGTAGCTAATAATGAAGCAGTTACGGAAGTATATTTTTCCTTGGAAGAAAAAAAGAACGTTGATAATGGTTTGTTGGACATAGATTGTTATGGGAATTGCAAAGGGTTAATTAAAGTTTTAGAATATGGAATTAATCAGAAAAAAGCATTTAATAATTAACCACACTAAAAATCGTTTTTAGTAAATCATTGACTTTTAATATGCTAATAACTAAGATTGAACTATATTAGCAAAACACATTTACCTCAACTACACAGTAGAGGTTTCTCAAGCACTTTTGATAGTGTTCAAACGGATCTTACGGGATACGTGCGAGCATTTATCAGAAGTGCTTTTTTGTGTTTTCTGATAAATAAAATTTAAAGGAGTTAGATTATTATGAACGCTAATCTACAAAACAATGAAATGGAACGTGCTTGTATGTTTAAGAAATATGATTTTTACAAAGGTCGTGCGATTGATGAGAATACAAAAGTATTCATTTATTTCAATTTGCGCAAAAAAGTATTTAGTGTAAAAGCTTTATCAGGATGTCATAAGGGGAAGGTAGTTCTACACTTACCTAGTATTGCGATTAAAAATGCTGAATTTTGTGTATCTGAGAAAGGGAGACAACGTGTTATTCGAGAAAAGCAAAAGAATATTCATGCTGGCGTTAAAGGTTTTTTAATGACAGAACCAAACGACAGTATTGATACTTGCAATACCCAGGTAACATACAATCCCTATTACACAGCAAATTTTGTGTATAAAGAAAGCAAACAGCCTATTTTTGCCGCACCTTTAGCTTATTTAACTAACAAAAATGTATATGTAAATTAAGGCCCGTATTACCAGCCTAAATAAGCTTTTTGATGGTCTATTAGTTGAATTATAAAGGTGGAGTCTAATTGGAAAACATTTTAAGAGTAACAACGCGTGTACCTAAGCACGCTAAAATTTTGCTAGTGGATATGCAAGAAAACTATTTTAATGAATTCAATATAACAAACGCAATTAAGTTGAGAATACAAGAACGTTTAAAACTAATGCGTAGTAAGTTAAAGCAATTACAAGAAGAAGGACACCATATTTATGCGGTTGTTGATGAAAAGGGTATTCATCCTTCACTTAAAGATATTTCAGTAACTATATTACCGCCCTGGTGCTACGGCTCAAATAATAACGATAGTGAAGATCCAGCATATCGGTATATTCTTCATCCTCAAATTGCAGATGAATTATCTGATTCAATTGTAGTCGTATGTGGCTTGTGGCAGGAATTATGTCTATATACTGTAACTCAACTGCTGCAGCAAAAAGGTATTGTTGCTTATCTTTCTATCGACAAAGATATTAGCTTTGAAAATGCAATGATGTGGGAAGATGACGACACAATCACTTTAGAGGATGAGTGCGCGGCATACGGAGTTGTAATTCAAACAGTGGAATAAATCAACGTCGAAATAAAAAATTTAAAATACTAATAAAAAGAGGGATATTATGTTTAATTATGGCGATTTTTTAATGTTAAGTGACGGTAAAGTAGTGTTTATCACTAAAAAAGATAAAGGCGACGGTTATGCTATATCTTTGGAAACAGCCAAAAAGCTACATGCTGAAAAACAAGTAGTTGGTATACAAGTTGAAGAAGATGGAGAGGAATACTTCAAAGAAATTGATGGAGTAAAATTATGAAATTCGAACTAAAAAGGCCATGTAAGGACTGTCCATTTGTAGTTGGGAGTAGTACAAACATATCTTTAGAGGAAGATAGGATTAAAGAAATTGTCCATTCTATTGTAGATGAAGATGCTTCTTTTCCTTGTCACAAAACTCTAGGTTACGATGGAAAGAGAGTACCAAAACAGCATTGCGCAGGAGCTTCTATATTTTTAGAAAGACTTGGTGAATACGGAAGCCCTAATCAAATAATGCGAATTGCTGAAAGAATGAATTTATATAATCGCCAAAACATGGACTTGGAATTTGAGCCGATCATTAAGTTAAAAGATTACTATTGATTTTTGAGAAATTGACTTTCTTCTTATTTCCATTTATGATGAAAGTATATTATGTAAACACATTCGCCCTAACTAAACAGTAAGGGTTTTTAAAAGCACTTTTGATAGTGTTCAAACGGATCTCAAGGGATACGTGTGAGCATTTATCAGAAGTGCTTTTTTGTGTTTCTTGATAAATAAATTTTAAGGGAGTTAAAACATTATGAAGGACTTGTTACAAAACACAGATACGGAACGAGTAATTATTTTTTCTACTTGCACTACCGAATATCGGAAGGAAGAAGAACATTACATTGTTCCAACAACAAGCCTAATGAATACTTTGTTTGATGTTGTTTGGTCAAACAATACGTATAAAAATGGCCTGCAAAAAATTCTGTTTGTTTCACATGCCGAAAATGAACTAAATACAAAACAAGCATTGGAAGTTTTAAATGAGGTTTTGACAAAGGATTATCGTTATCAACGCCTGTGCAATTACATTCACAAAGATTCTTTGCAAATTGAATTAAAAGATAATATTAATATCGAAGAATATGTACAAATTAATTTTAATGTTGCCTAAAGCAGGTAAAAACTATTATAAAGAGGGGGATATTGCTATGCCAGTCCAAACGATGAATACTGCAGTTGAAGAGTATAACCAATTAATTGATAATTGCACTAGAATGTATCCTGCAGCAAGAGAGTTTTTTAAAGTAGAACCTACTAAATGGGTTCGAAAGACTCTTCATATATTAGAAAATACATTGCAAACGAGTAAATATACAGACGAGATAGAAAGTTACTTATCAACTATTTCGTTTAATCAATTCTTAGATGTTCTTGAGAGCACATCCTTAGTTATTTTAAATATAGATTCAAAACTGTATTTTTTTAGTTACGAATGCTACGATTTGGATTTTAAGGTATTCCGAGAGCAACTAATTACAATGCTCACAAATGCATTGATAATGCTTATCCAAATAAACCATATGAAGTAATAATATATCGATAAACATAAACCCTGATTATTATATCAGGAGCTTTAAAAGTGCTTTTGATAGTGTTTAAACGATCTTAATGATACGTCTAACATTATCATAAGTGCTTTTTATGTTTTTCGATAAATAAATAATAAAGGAATGTTTAATATGACGAAAATTACATTAAAAGAAAGAATTATAAACGTAATAAAATCTTATGGTAGACCTGCGACAATTGATGAAATTTCTCAGGAGATACCTGATAAACCACAGTCTACAATTCGAGGGCGACTAAATGAAAACGTTAATGTTATATTCCAAAGGGTAGCTCGAGGTGTATATTGGTTTGTTAAAGACGGGACAGGAATTGTTCTTGTTGAAGGAGATGGCCGCGATTTATCGATGTTTGAAGATGAAACGGATGGCATTGTTACAGACCATCCATGGCAGGATCAATCAACCAAAGGGGGCAATAGAAATTTCACGAGTTCCTATGAAACATTTCGCTATACGTTGGAGGATTTTCAGGAAAAAGCTCGAGTATTAAAAAATGGGGGGTATTTAGTAGAGGTAATCCCTGCAGAAAATGAGATGAATTTCAGATATCTATTTCAACTAAAAGATTGGGCTGAAAAATGTGGTTTACGTTATTATGCAAAGGTTAATTGGATTAAGGGAGATAAGTTCATTTCGAATACTGGGAGAAAAAGTAAGAACAGTGAAGAGGTAATTTTTTTTTCTAAAGGACCAGCGAGGAAGTTAAGGATTGACCAAAAGAAAACAAAGAAAACAGGGGTTGTACACTATATGTCTGGAACTACTAAAATGCTTCCAACGGAATTTAATGTGCCAATAGTTCCTGTAAGTGAACGTAGTCATCAAGCCGAAAAGCCAATTAGTTTGTACGAGCAAATTATAGAGCTGATTTCCTTACCTGGTGAATTAATAATTGATCAATTTGCCGGAAGTGGCAATTTAGGTATCGCTGCAGCAAGAACGAACAGGTTTGCAGTATTGTTTGAAACCTGTAAAGATAGTGTAATTAAAATGAAAAACCGCTTTACTAGCATGAATTATGAATTTTTAAACTTATAATCACTAAAAGCTCCCAAATAAAGTATCGGGAGCTTTTTCTTATTTCTCTATAGTATTTTGTTAAAAATATAGATTTCTTCTCTATTAAGCTTATCCACATGTTAATATCTTATTGACATTTACCCATTATTTTGTGTTTAATATAAATAGTTACCAATAAAAAAACGACCTCTGCGGCTAACAGAAGTCGTCGTGTTGCGAATTGTACCGTTCAAAGTTTTATTCGCATTAATATTAAATACAAATAGATTATATCTTATTTGATATATATATGGCAATCATTTTTAAATAATATTAATGTAAAATGTCGTTACAATTTGCAACCACCATATTTCCGTTTTTAAATCTTTTTTTAGATTTAACGGTTATTTATGGTGGTTTTTGTGTGCCGTAGAGTTGTAATTGTTTTTAGATAAAATAAAAACCATCCTTTACGGATGGTCATGTTCTCAATATAGTTCCCAGCTACATTGAGAATAGGAAAAGAGTTCATTATGCTATTAAATTACCTTCAAAAAATTAATTTTTTGTAAGGCGTCTTTAATATTGCCTTTTTTAGCAAGATATAAATGATTATATAACTAAAAATAAATGTAGGCAACCTTTAATGTGCTCTTTTTCAAAAAAATTTGGAAAAGAGGTATTTCTAATGGATATGAATAACATGCATTATTTTATAGAACAAGCACAAATTCCTTCAAATGAACAACAAGTTGCGGTTATTTATGGGCAACATGTAAATCCCACTTTTAATGCTGTAGAGAACCCTAGTTGGGTTAAAACTCTAGGAGCATCCACTTTTTGCTATTGGTTAGGATTATTGTCGATGTCAAAAGTGACTACTGACGAAAATTATTTAGATTCTGCAAAGTCCTTAAAAGAAATTATGGGTATTTTTGATATCTCACAATCCACTTTTACAAATAAGTTAATACGTCCTCTTTATGAATACGGCTTAATTGATGTAGTCGATATTCCTGGTAGTGAAAAATACAATCGTCGTGGTTTACCAAGTAGGAAAATTATTGTATACCCTTATCCGCAGGGGAGAGTTGAATTACTTACTCAACCATTAACAGCTTGCAGAAATTATGATCTACATTACCAATCTAAAGCAAAAGAATTTGGTTTAATGGGTGCTCATGTAAAGAAGAAAATACAATTTGATGAGGAATTAATGCAGGCATTCGATAATAAATCTTTACATAACAGTCCTGTGGATAACAATGCTGTTAAAAATAATAGCTTTGAATTAGAAGCTACAAAAAATAATAGCAATACTTATCCACAAGCTATAAAAAATAATAGCTTTGATGATTCTATAGCTATTAAAAATAATAGCAATTGTTCTGACGCGGTTTCTGAGGATTTTGGAGATTCAAAGCTATTAAAAAAAGAAGCCTTTAATATATACAGTAATAATAGTTCTTTAAATAACTCTAATCTTATTTCTTTAGAAGAAGAAGAAGAAGATATAAATAAAGTATTATATATATACCCGCGCGCGCGCGAAGAAGTAGCTGCTACGTCGTTGGAAGTATCAGAGCCAATGACATTAACTGACACATTAAAATCGTATCAAACTGTTGTGTCAAAATTTGCTAAACAACAAAGTGAGTTCGAAAGGGATTTCGTTTACTTTTTAGAACTCGACTTGTTATCTGCTAAATTCCCATTCGACTCAGTTCAAGAAATTAAAAATCAAATTATTAGTGTGACTAAAATGGTTGTAGGCATGGATGATTATTTGTCGTATCAACAACTGTGTTTAGAAGCCGCAAATAAACAAATTGATTTCATGGTATCAAAATTAAAAATAGGCGAAACGATTTTTGACTATGCAAAATACTTTATAGGTGGATATAAAAGCAATCTAGAAGGTTTTGTAATGGTGCAAAAACAGGAGAGTCAATTTAGAGCAATGAATGATATTTCTAGTTCAAATCCCGTTTCTGTTACGGACCAACAAGGTTCAGTTAAGCCCCCGTTTTATAATTGGCTAAAGGAACAAGATTAATATTAATCAAGTAGCTCACATGACCTTTTTAAATTTCTAATGACAAACCAAATAAAATTCGTTATACTTAGTGCATATTATTTTGTTTGATGTGTTGTCCCAACTAAACAGTGGGGATTAGTAAATTTAGAACGCTCATGTGAGTGAAACGTAACGGCTTTTTTGTCGTGTCTCCGTTTCTTTCACATGAGCGTTTTTTGCGTTCAAAAATAGAAATGAGGAGGATTATTATGACAGGAAATGGGCCGAGATATCCGCGCATCAGTAAACAAAGTACCGAAGATGCAAAAGCAGTCAATTTGATTACATTAGCTCAATCAATGGGGCTGGATATGAATCGTTCCGGCAAGCAATTTTTTATGCATTGTCCGAACCCTGACCATCACGAAACAAATATGGATAACTTTGCGGTTGAGCCGATAAAGCATACTTTCCATTGCTTTTCATGTGGTATAGGGGGAAAAGATGCCATTACATTTCATCATTGGCACAAATATGGGAAAGCACCGTATTACAAAAATGATCAAGATAAGTGGAAAGCGTATCCTACATTCTTTGATAGCATGTTTGAGGTAGCAAAGTTAGTTGGTCTGGAAATGAAAGATGAAGATGGAAATGTCCTTGTTCAAAACGGAGGATATGATGCATCAAAATCTACTTACAAATCCAGAGAACTTACGCCGCAACCTGTGGATGTAGTGAACCAAGTGTATCGTACATTTTTATCTCTATGTACGTTACGCAAAGACCATGCAGACGAATTGCTTAATCGTGGTTATACCATGGAGGATATAAAATTGTATCAATTCAAGTCTGTTCCAACTCAACAGGAATGGGCGCGTATTTATGCAATTTTGCACCAAAACAGATACCCGTTTGAACGAGTACCAGGTTTCTCACAAGTATTTGTACCAAACAATTTTAATTCACCTATTCCTAGAGAAATAGGTGAAGAAGGAACTTTTAAAGATGAAAAGGGCATTATACATCAAGGTCATTGGTTTTATGTACCTAGTGCTCAATCAGGATATTTTATCCCTGTTTTTAATGTGTATGGACAAATAGAGCGTTTACGCGTGAGAAAGGATAAAGGCACTCCAAAGTATATATGGTTTTCAAGTTCGCATAACATTGAAATGCAGCAATCATTACGAACAGTTAGACGTAATGGTGCTTCTAGTGGTGCTCCGTTAACCGTAGCAGTACCTAAAATGGTACTAGCTAGATGGAATAAGGGTGCTCATGTTTCAGATATTATGCATACTCAAACTATTCTAGCGACTGAGGGAGAGCACAGTGCGACACGTTCGCTGATAAATGTTGCTTAATACCACATGAAACAGCGGGGTTACTACTTCTTATATAAGAAGTATGTAATTACAACTTTATTTCTGATGAGTGGAATGAGAGATGTCATGCTATCTCGAAACGCTCTCCTAATACTCCTACATGCGCCAAATATTTGATAGATATTTGGGGTTTGAAGCTAGGTGAAGATTGGCTGAGGGATTCCCTAACGGATAATGCTGAGGAAAGCTGACTAGAGGTAGTTGGTGAATCTTATAGGTCTGGGTGTCGAAAAGTAAATCATGGTGAGAATGACACAATCAAGTGTCTGACGAACTTGCGAATGTACGGGTCCTTACGCCTAGATAGTAGAAATGCTATCCGCCGTTAAAACGGTAGTGAGACCGCCGATG
The DNA here is from genome assembly GCA_002360295.1 of Planococcaceae bacterium UBA3370. Taxonomy (GTDB): domain Bacteria; phylum Bacillota; class Bacilli; order Bacillales_A; family Planococcaceae; genus Metasolibacillus. The sequence continues at coordinate 8,981 of DEQI01000215.1, read as the reverse complement.
AGTAAGAATTGTGTTTATGAAAGTCGGTATAGCGAGCAAAGACGCTATTGTAGTTTCACGGGCTCATAGCAAGCACCTAAAATTTACATGGATGGCTAAGAAATAAGGAACGTGGTAAGCCGAAGGCACGTATTAAACCTCTATCAAGGGACGTGTTTGTGAATATAAATCTGCCCACGCAGTATTAAATCACTTTACTTCGGTGAAGGTGGTGGCACAGTACCGTTGAAACAAATGTAATGTTTGTGGAGGGATAGCCACTAGTCAACGTTTTACAGAATTGTATATTCTAACTAATCGAACTGTATGGGTCCGGTAAGAACATGGGAAGTACCTCTACTTATTAATGAGGGTAGGTGGTATCCATGATACAGACAACCTTGCGACATTGGGAATATTACGGTACAACCGAAATTTTCTCAAATTTATATGCGATGAGTAAAGATGGACATAATTTTCACAAATTATATGACATTATAATCAGCGATGAAAATATCCTACTTGCTTATAGAAGTATTAAAAGTAATAAAGGTTCTTCAACAGCCGGAACTGATAAATTCTCGATAGGTAATTATAAAGGTCTGACTCGCGATGACTTCATTAGTCTCATACGAGATAGACTTGATAACTACAGACCAGGGGCGGTTAAGAGAACCTATATTCCAAAATCGAATGGTAAATTGAGACCTTTAGGAATTCCAACCATGCTAGACCGCTTGATACAACAAATGTTCAAACAAGTTCTTGAGCCTATCTGTGAAGCTAGATTCTACAAACACAGCTATGGTTTTCGACCTTTACGAACAACACATCAAGCTATAGCACGAATGAATTACCTAATAAACATCTCAAACTATCATTATTGTGTAGACATCGATATTAAAGGTTTCTTCGATAACGTCAACCACACCAAACTAATGAAACAACTTTGGAACATCGGCATACGTGATAGAAAGGTCTTGGCCGTCATCATGAAAATGCTTAAAGCTCCAATAAAAGGTGTTGGCATCCCAACGAAAGGCACTCCACAAGGTGGAATCCTTTCACCACTTCTATCTAATGTTGTTCTCAACGACTTAGACCAGTGGGTTGCCGGACAATTCGAAGATTTCGAAATTGAAGTTCCTGAATACTCAAAGAGTCCTAGGTCTTACAGATACACGCAGCTTAAAAAGTCTAACCTCAAAGCAGGCTTCATCGTAAGATACGCAGATGATTTTAAAATCATGGCGAAGGATAGTAAAACAGCATGGAGATGGTTCCACGCTGTCAGAGGCTACCTTAAGGACAGATTGGGACTGGATATCTCTCCGGAGAAATCTAGAGTTATTAATCTAAGAAGAAGGAAAACAGAATTCCTTGGATTCGCTTTTGGATTAATGAAAAAGGGAAATAAACTCGTTGTCAAATCAAATATCAAAGATGAGAAACTAGAACAGATTAAGGAAAATGCGAAGATTCATATCAAAACCATTTCCAAAAATCCTACTAAGGAAAATGTTCATAAATTCAATAGTTTCATATTGGGTATACACGATTACTTCAAAATAGCAACGCATGTATACAAGGATTTAGATAGGTTCTCCTATGAACTTAGGACCACCATGCATAATCGCTTTAAGGAATGCGGTAAGTTTGAATTTCCTAAATCACCGTCACCTACCTATAAAAAGCGTTTCGGACATCTGAAACGAAAAACATGGATTGTTAAAGATACTATTCTTTTCCCATTAGTTGGTCAAAAGCACCAATCTCCTATGAACTTTTCACAGGAGTTAACCCTTTACACAGATGAGGGTAGGAGAAGTATTCACAAGAATCTTAACGACAGTGTATTTAAGGAATTAACAAAATTATCTCTTTATAAGCCATCTAATAGAAGTATGGATTACATGGATAATCGTATCTCACGATACTCCATGAAAAATGGTAAATGTGAAATCTCTGGTCTGTTCCTAACAGCCAATGAAGTCCATTGTCACCATTACATTCCTAAATATCTAGATGGAACTGACGAATTCAAAAACTTGCGAATCGTCCATAAAGACTTACACAAACTTATTCACAGTACAAATCCTAGAGCGATTAAATCAATCATTGCCGAATATAAACTTACTTATAAACAAATTGAGAAAGTTAACCGATTCCGCAAGAATTGTAAATTAGATAGCATAGCACTGTAAACGCTGATGGAACGCCGTATGCGGGGAAACTCGCACGTACGGTGTGAGACGGGGGAAAAGACTGAGATAACATCAAGATCTTACCTATCGTCACAATCCTATATATCAGCAGAATTTTTCAAATTACTTACTTTTGGTTTACCAGGTGTAGGGAATTTTGAAGAATTGCTAGTGATACTTAGAGAATGGAAAGTACAAAAACTAATCGTAGCGTTTGATATGGATACACTCCAAAAAACAGATAACTCTGATAAAGCTCAAAAGAAACAGGAAAACCTATTTGCTATATTGCAAAGATTTGCATTTGAAGCAATGAAAATAGGTGTGGCTGTTCATTTATGGACGTGGAACTTAACAGACGGCAAAGGTTTAGATGACCTTATAAATAACAAAAAATTGCCTATTGAGTTCGATTTAAGAACAAATAAACAACGTGGAGTGACACTAGATACAGTTCACTACGTTGCAAAAATTTAACCGGAAGAAGGAATTTTAAATGATAAACCGCGTCATTTTGATTGGAAGACTTACGAAAGATCCGGAACTTCGATATACGCCAAGTGGAATACCCATGGCACGTTTTACAATCGCCGTAAACAGAACGTTTAGTAATCAAGATGGTGAACGTGAAGCAGACTTTATCGGGTGTATTGCATGGAGAAAACAGGCAGAAAATTTAGCCAACTTTATGAAAAAAGGCGCTTTAATTGGTATTGAAGGGCGTATTCAAACAGGCAGTTTTGAAGGCCAAGATGGTAAACGTGTCTATACTACGGATGTTGTAGCAGACTCTGTGCAGTTCTTAGAACCTCGCGGTAGTGGTAGCAACAGCTCTCAAAATACGTCAAATCAACAGAACAGTAATAATAGCGGTGGACAACCAAGCTATAATAACCAACCAAATGAATCATTTGGTGGTGGTGCTCCTATGCAGGATTCGTATGGTTCATATCAACAAAATCAACCTCCACGAAATCAGCAAAATTACACACGTATGGATGAAGATCCTTTTGCTGGCAACAAAGGAACAATTGAAGTATCAGAAGATGACTTACCATTCTAAAGGACTAAAGACCTATAAAGAAGGTAAAAAAAGTAAAAATAAAACAGATTTTAAAGCTAGAAGGTATATCACTTTCTAGCTTTATCTGTAATAATCACAAAAATAATTGTAAAATAAGGGGATATTAATCATGGAGATTATTGTAAATAAAAATCAATTTTTAAAAGAATTATCTGACGCTGGGAAATTCAGAGGGAAAGATGGAGTAATGAACAATATTTTAGTCATTGCTAATAAAGAAAACTTAACTTTTAAAGCTACTGATTCAGAAGTTTATTATCAGAATGTAGCAGACCTACAAATAGTCGGAGAAGAAGATTTGGAGACTGTTTATACAGTCAAAGAAGAAGGGCAAATCTTAATACCTTCTAAATTTGATCAGGTATTTCGTAAATGTCCAAGTAAAGAAGTAACACTCATTGCAAAAGATGGAATCATTAAAATTGTTGATGAAGGAATTAACGCAAAGATTTCTACTATTGTTGAAGATTTTCCAGTAGCTCCATCTGGGCAAGCTGCAGAACCGCTTGCTGCTCCAAAAGAAATGTTTTTAACAATTGTAAATAAAACAGCCTTTGCAGCTAGTGATAAAGAGAATAGACCTACTTTAAAAGCACTAAACATGACGGTTAAAGATGGGTTATTTGTTATTGTTGCTACTGATTCACATAGATTAGCAAAATTAACATACCAACAAAACATCACTTTGCCTGAATTGAACATTCCGGCTAAAAGATTTTCAAAAGTACTGGATGTATTCGGGGATGATGAAAAAATTGAACTTACGCCATTTGGAAGTCATGTTCAATTAAAGCAAGAGGAAAAAACTATTTTTATCCGTTTAATTGATGGAAATTATCCTGATACAACTCAACTAGCTAATATTCTAGATACCAATACAAGTATTAAGATAATATCTAAAGATTTCTATAATGCTATTGATCGCGCGGTACCTTTTGCCAAAGATGAAAAAGGGAAACCTATTATCACAATGCAATTATTAGAGGATAAAATAAAAGTTTTTTCTGCTGCAGAAGATGGATCGATGGAGTCAGCTGTTCCTTTTGAATTTATTAATAAAGGGGAGTTCTCTTCTTCCATTTCATTTAACGCCTTATTTTTACTAGATGCAATTCGTGCCCATAGCCAAGAGTATATTACGCTTTCTTTAGAAGGTGCTATGAGACCGGCATTTATTCTAAGTAACGACAAATCGAATGTACAATTAGTTGTACCTGTTCGTACATCGTAAAAGATAATTAAATATACAGATTTAATTCTGATTAAAAACTCGACACTATTTTGTGTCGAGTTTTTTAGAGAAAAAAATAAATATAAAAAGGAGTGTATATAATTTATGAGAAAAAATGTAGAATATGAATTTGTTCATAGAGCAATAGATAAATTACAGCATAATTTGCCTTTGTTTCAGCAAGAACGGGAGGCTTTATTAACCGTATTAGAAAATGCACAAGGGCACTCTATTCCAACTAAGGAGGAATTGGAGCATTATCATGAATTAGTAGGAGAAATACATCGAATCGATCCTGTGCGCTTTCCAACTCAATACAACTATTTGTTAGGTGAGTGCAAGAAATATGAGCATAAGTACGATGTATGAGATGTAGCGTATAGCTATATTCAAGTGTAAAAAGAAAGAGCACTAAAAGTTACAGTATACTTTTAAAAAATTATATAAAAGAAAGGAAGATGAAAAATATGTTAAAAAACATTGCAAAAAAAATAAATAATATTCCCCACAAGTATTTAATAATTATTCTATCTATTATCTTAATAATAGTTACAGTGGGCGGTTCATATTTATATGTAGGTGCTACGTATAATGATGGCATTCAAACTAAACAAACTTATGGAAAGGAATTAATCCAAAAGTTTTCAGCTTGTACTCAAGCAAATGAGGATTTATTAGCAACCGAAGACACTCAAGTTATAATACAGGTTTATCAAGGTTGTTCCGATGAAATGGAGAACTTTAATAAGGGATTACCAACCGAAGTGCCCCGTGATACTAAAATTGCCAATACCATAATGGCCGCATTAAGTAATGTTATTCCGTCGATTCTTGTGGTAATATCATTCTTTTTCATGCAAGTACGACCTTTAGATTTAACTAAATTTAAAGATCTCACTAAATTCATTGGGCGAAATCTCTTGATTTTGGGAGTAGGAATACTAATACTGTATTTTTGTTTAATGAAAATTAACGGTGTTGATTATCGGGATGGCTCAAATAATTATGTTTACAAAGAAATAATTGTTATGTGTTCATTATTAATTACCTTGATTAGTACTATGGCCATTACTTTCATAGATGATACGACAAAGATTATCTTGAAAAACTCCATTAAGGTGAGTCATTTACCTATCGGGCGCAAGAAAAGAATGTTAAACGAATTAGCAACATATGAGGACGATATAAAAAATCAACATAATCGATTTAGTGAAATTATATTTAATCGCAACAACTCAACCTTTGTACAAGAAACGGAAAAACTTCTAAAAGAACAATTGTTGATAATGAAAGGATTAGAACAAAAATTTCCTAAAGAGTTTCCTTATATTAAGAAATCAATTGGAAAATGGAATAAAGTTATAAATGCAAAAGACCCGTATAAAAACCGTCATGAGTTAATATTAAATATTGCTGACAGGTTATATAAAGATGTCACTTTTATCACCTCAACCATTGACCAATTAAAATAATATAATAAAATCTGACACGTTACGTTGTGTCGGATTTTTTTACTATTAGTTGGCAAAACAGGTAAATATAAGTTATAATTTAGTCATACTTTTTAAAACAACTATTTATCTCAACTAAACAGTAGAGATTTTTAAAAGCACTTGAACTACAAGTTTTTACTTGCTGGTAGTGTTCAACTTATTCTTTTCAGGATAAGTCTGACCATTTACCACTAAGCAGAAACTTTGTAATTCAAGTGCTTTTTGTTTTTTAAGGTAAATAAAAATTATTGGAGGTTTCTACATGAGCCGATTTGTAGTAGAACATCTTACATTAGAACAAAGATTAGAAAGAAGAATTAATACTAAGGAGCAAATCCATGAATTTTATCGAATGCTACAACAAAAAGGGCATTTTTTAAAGTTTGATGATGCTAAAAAAGATCATGCTTATGCTGTACAAATGGAACAAGATAAATTAGTAGATATCGTTGGAGAAGCTGCTATGATTAATCGATTTTTCAATTTTTACACAGTAATAGTTAAATTGAGAGATGGTGCAGTTAAGGTATTAAATGTAATTTAATTTTTAATGTATTGGGCTACCATGTTAGCTTAAATTTTATTTTAAAAAGGGTGTTATAATGAATCGAAATTTACATGCACATATTATTCTTTCGTTTTCGGATCCTATTGATATGCCAGCTACATTATTTTGTGGCAATTTTAAAATAATCCATCCTTTTGGCTATGATATCAATATCGATTTTGAACACTTAGATTATACTTATGTGCTCAATAGTCATAATAAAGTCGAACAATTAATTATTAATTTATTTGATTTTAATGATGACTACTATTTTTTTAAATCAAATCCGAACAATAATATTACTGCAGAACTACTTGCAGGGTGCCAGATTCTCGACTTTTTGTTTGAGTACAGCACGGAGGAAGGGAATACTTTTACAGGGCTTAAAAACGCTTCTGTGACGATTTCTTTTGGTGATATTGACGGTACATTTATTGTTCCATCAGATAATTTAAATGTTTTAAATAAAAATGCAATTGAACTTTTTGATAAGGAGTTTGCTAAGTGGTTTTGGAACCTAAGTTATACCGACAAAGATATAATCGCTGTTTTATTACATCATTGCGAGAAAGTCGGTAGCTTGTTAGCTCATCATAAGCCTGGTCAACAGGCTTATGATATTTTAATCCATATTGAGCGCGGTGAAAGTACAACTGAGCAAACAGCTTTTAGAAAAATAAGAGAGCTGCTTAATTTATCTCGTTTTATTCCGGAGGTATTATAAATGGAAATGGAAGCATACGTTGTTAATTTCAATAATGGTGTTAAACATGAAATTGAAAATGCAAATCTTTTTGAAGTTAAAAAAATAGCTGAGGCAGGAATGTCATTTACAAATGAAGATGTATCTATTGAAACTTTAGATGGTAGTGTAATTACTGTAGCTCAATGGTGGAATGTAGAGCCTACAGAAGAAGATGTTGTATTAACAGTAATCGGCAAGGGACATTATCAACCCTGGACAGATGAATTAGAATAAAATATAGAGCAAGCTACTACTAGTGGCTTGCTCTATATTTTGTTTATAATAAATAGTTGATTTTTAGGAAATTGTTCTATTATTCATATCCTATTTGACTATTACGTGAAGATGTAATGGTTTAAATTAGTTTGAAGTAATATATAAACGTATAGAATAATCATTTATATGATTTTATCTATAGATATAAGATTTTTTAGAGGAGGTTTCAATTGTGAAAATAGATAAAAAGCCAATTGAATCTATTAATGAAATTGCTAATCTATTACCAATTGAAATATTAGAGGATGTGCAAAAACGCATGCAAGATTGGTGCCTTTCAGGTGGTAAAGAGGATGATCCATATATGTTCCAACAATTACAATTTGCTCAAGCGGTAGTAAAACGACTTGAAGAACTGGAAAAGTAAAATATTTAAAGAAGAACGTATACCAAACATTCTGTGTAGAATATATGTAGAGTGTGGATGTTGAATGAAAAAGACCGCTAATAAAACTTAACGGGTTCGGTACACGGGGAGAAAACGTTAAAAAACATAGCGAATGGGGGCACAATTCACACTTGAATTGGTACCCCCATTTTTGTTGTTGTATCAATGTTTAAAGCGATTTTCAGTAGAAAATAACAAGACAATTGGTAAGCCAATTAACAACAGCACATAAATTTATGTGCCTCTGCTAATTGCATTGTTAATAGGTTTGTTAATTGGAGGTTGAAAAAACGTTTTAGAATTAACTGAAAGCACTGAAGGGAACAAATGATTTTGTGCTAAAATAGACATATAAGAAGACGGCTAGTTCAACAAACGGAACCAGATTGTTGAAATGACTGATTTCTATCGGAGGGGAATATTAATTGGATATCTTTTTATTTATGCTTGCGTATATAGGTATTTTTGGTATGCCTATCTTGGGTATTATTTTTTGTCTTAACCTTGTTGAAGTGATAAAGAAAATTAAAAATGAACAGCCGACTGCCACTAATACTTTTTGGTTGACTGCTTCATTCATTTTGATTGTATGGAGTATAGCTTTATTGCCTGCTGCAAGCCATTAATTAAAGAATAGGACGCGATTGTTGAATAATAAAAATGCCCAGGCATAAAAGTCTGGGCATTTTTTCTTGCTTTTTCTACTGTCAATTCGGTTGCTAATCATACGCTAATTCAATTGTTAATTGGGTTACGTTTTCGTGTTTTCTCCCCATCAACCGAACCCGTTAAATAAAACTAGCGGTCTTTTTCTTTAGATTTTCTTTTTGGCTTTGTGGGAAAACCATATCGATCAGAATGTTTTTGAACACCTGCAGCTATTTTTCTTACATTATCTTCTTTACTCATATTAGACACACCAACCTTTTCTTTTTTATAAGTATGGACAAAAAAATTCCATTTAAACGTACTAAATGCAAACTTCCCTGTCATACCTTATACAACAAATAACCTTAGAACAAAAAGACAAAGTT
>DEQI01000318.1 GCA_002360295.1 Planococcaceae bacterium UBA3370 | reverse complement strand
CCTGTAAGTTTGCCAGCATCCCAATAATGATTGTTTTATGTGGAGTCGGTTGTTCAAGTTGTTCCAGTATAATAGCAATCGAATCTAATAATAATTCTTCTCTAATATAAGAACGTAAACTGTCTGCCTCCTGTAAAATATCTTTTTTAGAAATGGCGATTTCTTGGTCTTGTTGCAATACATATATCTCTTTTGTAAAATACGGCTTCTTCATATGTTTGGCAAGAATATTTGTTTTTTCGACAAGACTAGAAGCTAATAAGTGTAAGTCAAATTGATTGCCTAATGTTTTTTTGAAAAAATGCTGAACATACCCAGCGATTAATCCGTTCACGACAATAATTAAATCGTATATATGTTGTTTATGTTTTGGATATAAATGTAATAAAATCGAGTGAAGTAATTGATCCCTCATTTTTTCATAATGCTTAATCATTTCTAATGTCGTTTCATTTACTGTTTGGTGCTCTTTCATAAAAACGATCGCTAAATCAAAATGTTGTTTCATCAAATAAAATGAATGATAGTAATAATTGTACAGTTTATCTTGAGGGTCACTACATTTATTGACTGCTTGGTCAATTTGGGACGTTATATTTTTCATGAAATAATCTATTATAGAAACTATCAGTTCGTCTTTCGATTTAAACGATAAATAAAAGGCACCTTTTGAAATGCCACATGCATCTGTAATTTGTTGTACAGAAGTTGCATCTATGCCTTTTTCAGCAAAAAGTTGAATTGCTGTTTCCACAATAAGTTGCTTTTTTGACATATTTAAAAGCCGCCTTTCTGTTTGACAATTGACCGATTAGTCATTAGTATAGGTTTTGTAAATTGTAGTGTCAAGAAAGGTTAGGTGTGAGAGTGAAATCGTTAGTCAATTTCGTGCTGAAAAATAAACTGGCCGTATGGTTATTAACTATTATTGTGACTGTGTCAGGTATTTATTCAGGTACACGTATGAAAATGGAGTCCATTCCTGATATTTCTATACCTTATTTAATCGTTATGGGTGTATATCCAGGGGCAACTCCTGAGCAAGTCATGAATGATTTATCAATCCCATTTGAAAAAGCAATTGAAAGTTTAGAAGATGTCAAAGCTGTTTACTCGACTTCCTCGTCTAATATTTCACAAGTGCAAGTGGAATATGATTACGGGGTAGATATGGATGAGAAAAAACGCCAACTAGAATCAGCATTAGATAATATTAATCTACCTGATGGTGCTCAGGAACCTACAATAATGGCAATCAGTATGAATATGATGCCAGTTATTGCATTATCAGTGAGTAGTTCAACTGAAGATATTGTGGACCTAACATCTACTGTAGAAGATTTATTACTACCTAAAATTGAAAAAATTGAAGGGGTTGCTTCTGCGACAATTACAGGTCAGCATATTGAACAAGTGTCGTTTAAATATGATGAAGAAAAAATGGCTGCACTTGGCTTAACAGAAGAATCTGTTAAACAAATGATTCAAGCGAGTGATATGTCTTTATCTCTTGGATTATATGATTTTACTGTTGGTAAGGAAGCAGTCTCTGTAGATGGCAAAGTACAATCTATAGATGAATTAAAAGAGTTATTGATTCCAGTCACACCTTCTGAAACACAGCCTTCACCATTCGTTCGTTTAGGAGATATCGCAACGATTGAGGTAGAAGGTAAAGTACAGTCAGTTTCACGTACAAACGGTGAGGATGCTATCACGATTCAAATTGTCAAAGGTCAAGATGCGAACACTGTGACGGTTGTTGATGCAGTAAAAGAACTTATTGAAGATCAAGAAAAAGCAATTGACGGATTAATCGTAGATGTATCACTAGATCAAGGGAAACCAATTAAAGATTCTGTATTTACGATGATCGAAAAAGCGGTATTCGGTGGTGCGATTGCCGTATTAATTATTTTACTGTTCTTACGTGATTTTAAATCTACCATTATTTCGATTGTATCCATTCCAGTTTCAATTTTTATGGCGTTACTGCTATTAAATTGGATGGATATTACACTTAATATTATGACGCTCGGTGCAATTACCGTTGCAATCGGTCGGGTAATCGATGACTCGATTGTAGTAGTAGAAAATATTTACCGACGTATTCATTTAAAAGAAGAAAAATTAACAGGTCGTGCGCTTATTCGTGAAGCGACAATTGAAATGTTTAAACCAATTATGTCCTCTACATTAGTAACGGTAGCTGTTTTCGCACCATTAATTTTTGTAGGTGGTATGGTTGGAGAATTATTTATGCCATTCGCATTAACGATGACATTTGCTTTAGGAGCTTCGTTAGTAGTGGCCATTACAATCGTTCCTGCACTTTCTCATTTCTTATTCCGCAAAAAGCTATACGGAGAAAAGAAAGAAAGCCAGCATAAAGAGGTTGGGAAACTAGCAAATTGGTATAAAGGCGTACTAAAAAAAGCATTAAATCACAAAATTATTACTTCTCTTATTGCGATTGTACTGCTTGCCGGCTCTCTTGCTTTAACGCCACTTATTGGCTTTAGTTTCTTAGGCTCACAAGAAGAGAAGGTTATGTATTTAACGTATACACCGGCTACAGGTGAATTAATGGAAGAAACGACTGCGAATATCGAAGTTGTTGAAAAAGAATTATTAAAACGTGATGATATTGATATTGTTCAATTATCCATTAATGATTCAGAAAATGTAGATCCTGCTGCAATGATGATGGGTGGCGGTGGAGGCGGTGCATTAATGTACCTTATCTTTGACCCAGACATGAAAGATTTCCCTGCCGCTCGTGAAGAAGTAGAACAATATGTATTTAACATTGGGCAATCAGGTGAGTGGAAATCACAAGACTTCGGTATGTCTATGTCATCAAATGAAGTAAGCTATACATTATATAGCGAAGATTTAGATAAATTAGCTGATGCAGTGAAACAAGTAGAAGGTGCTCTAAAAGATGTTAAAGGTTTAGAGGATGTCACTTCTGACTTTGAAGATGCATACGTGGAGCATGTATTGAAAGTTGATCAACAAAATGTGCTGCAATACGGTTTAACTACAGCTCAAATTGTGATGGCACTTTCTGAATCATCAACAAAAGAAGTGTTAACAACTGTCAAGCATGATGGAAATGACATTGAAGTTGTCGTGAAACGCGAAGCAAAAGCTAGCGCATTGTCACTTGATGATGTGTTAGCAACTGAAATTCAAACAGCATTAGGAACAACAATGAAAATTGGTGACCTAGTAGAAGTTGAGGAAGGTACTACACTGAACTCATTATCGAGATCAAAAGGTGAGTACTTTACAACGGTAACAGGTACAATTGTTGACGATGATATTTCAAAAGCAACAACTGCAGCACAGAAAAAAATAGATGATCTAGATTTACCTAAAGGTGTAACAACAGG
>DEQI01000053.1:326-3903 GCA_002360295.1 Planococcaceae bacterium UBA3370 | reverse complement strand
CCAACTTAGTGTAGCCTATCCAATTTAGCAAAAAACAGGTTTCGGGGTTAGTAGGAATTGTACTGTGTCTAGTATCAGTTTGAGAAATGATAATGAAATTTTTTCAAGGAATGATTTTATGTTTAATCGGGGGGTTACTTACTAGTATTACTTTTACTGATTTGAGCTTTGCTTTTAACATTATAATGCATTTCTTGGGGTTTGTTCTTGTTTTTGATGGCTTAATAAGAATGATAAAAGTAATAAAAAAAGAGTAGCAACTAAATGCTGCTACTTCATAAAATAGTAATAGGTTTGTTTCTTCCAACTCCCACTTGTAACAACTAAGAAGATTATTTCCTTCTATCTTCTTTCCTCCAATGATAGAAACAAGTAAAGTATAATATTCCCTTTATATTAAGTTTTTTTCACTTGTACTTTAGGGTAATTAGCTAGTGCAATCATTAAAATGAGCATGGTAATGAATATAAATAAAAGCATCGTAACTGTACTGGAAATAGGGAAAAGTGAAAGTACAATCGATAAAATAACTTCCCATGTTATAGCAAATGCAGCTGAACGCCAAACTTGTCTGTATTCACCCCGGCGCTTCATAGGTGTTAATAGTAATTTACCAACGTATGCATAAATACTTATTTTGGCGAATAAAACAAGTGAGTTTATTGTCAATAAAAAACCAATCGCAAGGATATAAACGAGCCATTTTAAATCGTTTGCAAATTCTTTAATTTCTTCATAGGCAAATATTTGTTCCGCATCGGAATTGAAAAACTGTCCAAGTGAAAATACAGTAAGTATAGTAATTAATAAAAATACATATTGGATTACTTTACCTATAGATAATATGCGATATGCAGCTAGTTTTTTAGGATTAAATAAACTATCCATAAATAATTGTGAATGCTTCATAATATTCTTTCTCCTCCAACTGTAAGTGTAACATGCTAGCAGTATATTCAGTGGAGAAAATGTGTAAAATAGTTGAAACCTAAACAATTAGAGTAACGTAAAAATATTTAGAGAGGACGTGAACTATGGAGATTCTTGCATGGATTTTGATTACTGCGTGTTTTATTGTTGCATTTGTTGGACTAATTTATCCTATTATTCCATCAGTAATGTTTATTATAGCGGGCTTTGTTGTATACGGATTATTTTTTAGCTTTCATTTACCTTGGTGGTTTTGGGTCATTGAAATATTATTTATCGTCTTATTATTTGCAACGGATACAATGGCTAATATAATCGGTGTGAAAAAATTTGGTGGATCAAAGGCGGGGATGTGGGGCAGTACAATCGGTTTACTTATCGGACCATTCGTCATTCCATTTGCTGGCATTATTATTGGGCCATTTTTAGGAGCGGTCATTGCAGAATTAATGGTAGAACGTACTTCCGTTTATCAAGCTATTCGAACTGGTGTTGGTTCTGTAGTTGGTTTTGTCACTTCTGTCGCAACGAAGGGGATTATTCAAATTGTGATGATTGTTATTTTCCTCCTGGCCATTTAGTTATTTGAAGAAGATTGCTAGTAGGATATATTCATATTCGATGTTTATTTTCCGTCAAAAGACTGAAATACCACTTAATAAGTTATTTTCATTGAATGGTTTTGCCAATTTTGTTAATCTAGTAAATGTATTATTAATATTTAATCCTTAGGAGGAATTTATAATGGCTTATGAATTACCACAATTAACTTATGCATATGATGCATTAGAACCACATATCGATGCACGTACAATGGAAATTCACCACAGTAAACACCACAATACTTATGTAACTAACTTAAACGCAGCAGTAGAAGGCACTGAATTTGCTAACAAAGATATTAACGAACTTATTGCTAACTTAGATGCACTTCCAGCTGACAAACAAACAGCTGTACGTAATAATGGTGGCGGACATGCTAACCACACATTATTCTGGGAAGTAATCGCTCCAGGCGGTTCAAATACGCCAGTTGGTGAAGTAGCGAAAGCAATTGACGCTAAATTCGGTTCTTTTGATGCTTTCAAAGAAGAGTTTGCAAAAGCTGCAACAACTCGCTTCGGTTCAGGCTGGGCTTGGTTAATCGTTGATGGTGATTCAGTTGCTGTTACTTCAACTCCAAACCAAGACTCTCCAGTAATGGAAGGTAAAACACCAATCTTAGGTTTAGACGTGTGGGAGCATGCTTATTACTTAAACTACCAAAACCGTCGTCCAGACTACATTGGTGCATTCTGGAATGTTGTAAACTGGGATGTTGTAGAAGCTAAATTCCAAGCTGCTAAATAATTGTCTTCTCATATAATCTTCGTATCTATGTAATTGAGTTTGTATCTAATGATATGAAATTAGTTTATAGAGTAGGATGAAAAATGGGAGCAAACATCGTCATAGAATCAGGAACATACCTTTTGTATGCTTTCCTGGTTCTTTTTTATGCGTTTAGCATGGGGAGAGTTTTATGGAATCGCAGACCTGATGCTTAGAGAAATATAATAGGTTGAAAATCACCAGTTATTCTGGTGATTTTGATTTTCTAAATGTAATGAACATATGCTTCAACGCTAAAATCGGGTGTACAGTTAACATTTTCGGCCCAGCATAACGCATGACTTTCTTAATTTCCTCACGCATCTGCGGCTTATAACAATGTATTTTGCAGGCACTGCAGAATGTTTTAGTTTCCATAAAAGGACAGCGATTTATACGTGCCTCACAGTACTGAAGTAATTCCAGGCAGGAGGGGCAGAGAGATTCTTGCGTTTTATGATTGCCTTTGCAGTATATTCGAATCATTTCTGAAACTACATATTTTTCCTGTTCTCGTTTTTGTTCTAATGTTTTTGGCATTTTTATTCTCCTTATCTATGTATCCGAAGCAGATGACAAAAATGTTTTAGTGAACTAGATAACAACATGGCAAAACGTTTGTATAGTATAATAAATTACTATAAAGTATCATAGCATGGTAAGGTACGGAATGTAAATTTTATCAGCATTTATAAACTATAATTAATAGCTAAAATTAATTAAATCTATCTTTTAATATAATTTACTTTTTAAGTTTTCATAAACTTATTGGAATAAATTCTCGCGGCATTTATCACATACAATATGAATGATAAGAGTGTAAATAAAGGTTATTTTATTAACTTTGTTTGCACTCTTTTTATATGCTGTAAAACGAGTTACTTTATTTCGTTGGATAAATTTGTTATTTTCAAAGAAGGGGGAATTGACTTGAGATTATTTGACGCACATTTTCATATTATTAATTTTGATTATCCGGTAAGTGAAAATCAAGGTTATATGCCACCAAGTTTTACAGTAAAAGATTATTATAAGGCTATCGAGAGTATACATATGAAAGGTGGTGCGATTGTTTCAGGTTCTTTTCAAGGTTTTGATCAAGGTTATTTGATCAATGCACTCCAACAAATAAGTCCGTCCTTTTGTGGAGTAACACAACTGCCTTATACTGTATCGGATCAGGAAATTGTTAGTTTACATGACAAAGGAGTAAGGGCGTTACGCTTTAATATTAAGCGAGGCGGCTCAGAAGACATCTCTAAACTCGATTCATTTG
>DEQI01000053.1:0-194 GCA_002360295.1 Planococcaceae bacterium UBA3370 | reverse complement strand
AGTATTAATACAACATCTATTTGACGAACAAGCCTCCGATAAAATTTTGTATTCAAATGCGGTAAAATGGTATTTTAAATAATTATTTGTTTACTAATAAGATAGGCAAAACAAGTGATCTGCTTTGACTATTCGTTAAATAGAACAATAAGTAGATAGAGTAATATATCAAGATTACAGACCAATCATTTAGT
>DEQI01000257.1:6405-7004 GCA_002360295.1 Planococcaceae bacterium UBA3370 | reverse complement strand
ACTTCAACAGCAGTTTGAAGCGACGCATTACCGAAATAATACAATAACAGCATAATAGCTGCAAAATAAACTAAATCTACTACAGGTCGAAGTAGTAAACTATTAAGCTTCGTATTATCCATCATCGCAACATAATGTTTATTATTGATGTCATCGAACTCATCATTAAAGCGCTTTTCTTGATGGAATGCTTGAATGATACTCATGCCCGACAATGATTCAGCAAGTTTTGCATTGAGCTCACTTAATTTCTCACGCATTTCCATATATACAACTGAGCTATACTTGCGATACAGATAGATAATATAGACAATGAGCGGTAAAAGAACGAGTGCGAATGTAGCAAGAACTGGATTTAATAAAAACATCGCCATATACATACCGACAATCAGGAAACCAGCCTGTATAAAGCTAATTAATACACTAACGAACATATCTTTAATGGCTTCTGTATCGTTCGTTGCTCGAGAAACAATGGATCCAGCAGGGACTTGGTCAAAATAACGCATTCCGAGCTGATGAATTTTTGAAAATACGTCAATCCGTAGTTGCTGTATAATTTTTAATGCAATTTTTTGAAACTTCAATTGTTGGAAATA
>DEQI01000257.1:3041-6299 GCA_002360295.1 Planococcaceae bacterium UBA3370 | reverse complement strand
ATATACGGACCAAGCACATCTCCAATTACCGTTAACACAAGTAATAGTAACGCAATGAAAACCGCTTTTTTATGCGGCAGCAAATAGCGTAGTAATCGTTTTAATATGGCGCTTTGCTCTTTGCGTGAAAAGGTTGGTTGTTTCTCCATCCTACATGCCCCCCTGTTCCACTAATTGTTCTAATTGCTGTAATTCATACATGTCGTAATAACGTCCGCGCATGCTCATTAATTGTTCATGTGTCCCTTTTTCAACTACTGTTCCTTCATGCATAACTAGAATAATATGTGCATGTTGAATGGCACTAAGTCGATGGGAAGTAATGATCGTCGTTGCCTCTTTGCGTGATGCCTTTAAAGATTTTAAAATGGCCTCTTCCGTTTTTGCATCTACAGCTGATAAAGAATCATCTAAAATGAGTAGCTCAGGCTTCGTCATTAATGCACGAGCAATCGAAATTCGCTGTTTTTGTCCACCTGACAGCGAAACTCCACGTTCTCCTACAATCGTTTGATAGCCATCTGTAAAGCGTAAAATGTCTTCATGAATATGGGCTAAACTAGCAGCTTCTTCCACATCTGCTCGATTCGCTTGGGGATTTGTAAACGCAATATTCGTATAAATACTTGAAGAAAATAAAAAATGATCTTGTGGCACATAGCCGATTGCTTCACGAAGCGCCAGCATTTTATAATCATCTATACGTAAACCACCATATGAAATAGTACCTGTATAACCTTCAAATTCTCTTAGTAATAGCTTTAAAATCGCCGTTTTACCTGAACCTGTTTTCCCTACTATTCCTAACGTCTCACCTTGTTTCAAATCAAAATGAACATTTGTTAAAGAGGGTTTCTCATCCCCAGGGAAAGTAAAGGAATCTACATGGAAAGCTAAATGACCATGAGGACGAACATCTTTTGCATCCGCTTTATCCTCTATTTCTACTGGAACATTTAATAATTGTTCGATCCGGTCATAGGAAGCTGAACCGCGCTCAACAATATTAAACAACATACCAATGGCTAACATGGGCCACACGAGTAAGCCTAAATAAGTTGTAAAAGCGACTAAATCACCAATTGACATGGCCTCATCTATAATAAATTTCGTTCCAAATGCTAAACTTAAGAAAAAGCTAACACCTACAACTAAACTGATTGTTGGATCAAATAATGAATCAATTTTGGCAACATGCATATTTTTTTCTACTACATCATCTGAAAGTCTGGTGAAATCATCCACATCGTCCTTTTGCTGCCCAAATGTTTTGATGACCTTCATGCCCGATATACTTTCCTGCGTTTTATCATTTAAATCAGAAAATGCAGCTTGAGCATGACGGAATCTAGTATGTAATAGTTTTCCGTAATAGCTCGTTAAAATGGCCATGACTGGCATGGGAATAAGTGCAATAAGTGTTAATCGCCAATCAATCGTGATTGCCATCGCTAAAATAACGAAGCCCCCTGTTGTAATGGAGTCAAATAACGTTAATACGCCACCGCCAGCCGTTTGTTGGACAGCTGAAATATCATTTGTTGCATGTGCCATCAAATCTCCTACACGACGTTGCTGATAAAAAGCCGGAGACATTTTTGTAAAATGACGAAATAATTTTTCCCTCAATAATTTTGCCAAATAGTTAGACGAGCCAAAAATCATTTTTCGCCAATAATAGCGCATGATATACATAAGCACGGCTGCCCCTGCAATAATTGTGAGCCATTTTAACAAAGACACTCTCGTTAACGTTCCAGCGCCAATTTCATCAATTGTATAGCCTATAATTTTAGGCGGTACTAATTGCAATATGGCAACAATCGTTAACATACATAAGCCTAAAATATACTCCCGCCTACGCTCTTTAAAAAACCAATTAAGCTTTAAAAATACTTTCATTTTTCCACCCACTTTATCGCAAATTAACAAGCAGTGGTCACTCCATCTAAGAAGTTGAGTGAAACAAAACTTCTTAGTGGTGATTAACTGCCCGTAAAGACCCGACGACGGACAAAATGTCGTGGTCAGGTAAAGCCACAAGACGTGGCGTTTAGAACATGATTGGTTCATCTGACAATCAGATGAGGGAATTCACACCGATTGAATATTTACCACATTATTCAGACTTGCCTATTTTATCAAATTTTTCAAAGTAGTTGAATAGTTAAAGGTAAAATTGTTTCGGGATTTGAAATATTTCAGACGAAAGTTTTAGAGAGGACGCAACCTTCTATATAATTAGCTTCATCTTCATGTCAAAAATAATAGGAATAAGAAAAAGGCATCTAGAAAATGATTCTTTTCTAGACACCTCTTACGTTTTAAGTAGTCACTTTAAAGACTGTTTTAATTTTTTGGATTAATCCACCTGTTGAGTATGTTAATACACTACGCTTGTAAAATAGGATACTAACTAAGTACATACCTAGCGTGAAGAGAACAAGCAAGACGAATGATAGGATTGGCTCGATTGCTGAAATATCTGTTGCACCAATTCGCATCGGCATCACCATTCCTGAAGTAAACGGAATATATGAAAATACTTTTATTAATAAAGAATCGGGATTACTCATGCCAGAGAGCATTACATAAAAACCAACAATAATCACAATAAATGCAGGCATCATTACTTGTGAAGCTTCCTCCACTTTAGAAACAAGTGAGCCGAATAATGCCCCAAAAATTAAATACAAGTAAATCGTAACAAATAAAAAGGCTACAACATAAATCACATATTGCCATGATAAATCTGACAGTAATGAAGACGCCGTCTCTAGTTTATCTCCATTACCTGATACCATTAAAAGGATAAACAATGTGCCAAATAATACGACGAATTGTGTAATGGCAAGTAAAAAAACACTTGTCACTTTCGCTTTAAAATGTGTTTCAGGTTTCACACTCACAAGTAGCATTTCTAACACACGTGAGCCTTTTTCAGAGGCAACATCCGTTGTAATAATCGATAAAAATGACAGGATGAAGAAATAAATAATAAAGCCAACCACATAGGAAGCAATCATTCCTGCTGATTTTTGTTCCTCAGATTTACCATCTCCCGTTGCTTCATTTAAGATTTCCATTTTAATAACGGGTGCAGCACTTAATAATTTCTGAGATTGTTCTGCTGATAAGTTAAGTTGGTCCATTGCATAAAATTGTCCAACTCCATTGATTGTCGTCGATAACTTTTGTTGCGTAGTAAATGGCAGTGGCTCAAAAGACATAATGGAAGCTGATAACGTCTCTTGTTGC
>DEQI01000257.1:1656-2980 GCA_002360295.1 Planococcaceae bacterium UBA3370 | reverse complement strand
CGTGATGAAACTTTTGTCCAAGTAATATCATCATCGACAAAAAAACTACTCATATCAAAATTTGTATCATTGACATAGGCCATTTCCTCGGGTTCATCTGTAAATAAAGCTGCTTTAATATCTGGCCAAAAAATAAAGGCAGACATAGCGATAATATATAAAATTGTTATAATAATAAAAGATTTTGCTTTTATTTTTTGCTTATAATTTTGCTTTAATAACATGAGAAATTTAGACATTTGTACCACCTACCTGATCTTTGAAAATTTCATCAAGGGATAAGTAATCTAAGCTAAACTTTTCGATATACGTACCGTTTGATACGACATCAAAAATAGGCTTGGCAAACGATTCATCCTCTAATGTCAGAATATACTGATCCCGATCATGCTTTATCGATTTTACTCCCGGTAGCTTTTGAAGTACATCCTCAGCTATATCTGTGCGAATCGTTAATTTGGTTTTTCCATATTGTTTTTTTAAATCGAGAAGCGACCCTGAAAATAGTGATACACCGCGCTTTAATAAACATAAATGATCACATAGCTCTTCTACATTGTCCATTTGATGACTTGAAAATAAAATGGTCATCCCTTTGTCTTTCAAATATAAAATAGCATTTTTTAACAAATCTTTATTGACAGGGTCAAGCCCACTAAACGGTTCATCTAATATTAAAAACTTTGGTCGATGAATAAAGCTTGCAATGAGCTGCACTTTTTGCTGATTCCCCTTTGATAAAGTTTCTGCTTTATCATTTCGCTTCTCTTCCAACTCAAATTCCTTAATCCAAAAATCTACTTCATGTTTACATTCTTCCTTAGACATACCATGAAGCTGACCGAAGAACAATAGCTGCTCCTCCACCTTCATTTGCGGAAAAATACCGCGCTCCTCAGGTAAATACCCTAAATAGTCGCGATTAATTTTATTAATTGGCTTTCCATCCCACGTAATTAAGCCCTCTGTCGTTTCCTGCAAATCTAAAATCATGCGGAATGTCGTCGTTTTGCCTGCACCATTTTGACCAATTAGACCAAATATTTCGCCAGGTGAAATCGTAAAATTTAATTTTTGAACTGCTGAAAAATCCTTATAGCGCTTCGTTACATTTTCAAGAACTAACATTTAATAACCCCCTTCTATTCATGCAGCAATTGCTTTTTCTTTAATTTATTTCGTTTACTAAAGGTAATAAATAAAGGAATGAGTAATACTAATGCTACCCCTGTATTAACACCACTTATAAAGTCATTAACAGGTCTGTCGTTTAAGGACAAATTCGAAATGGCTGATAAAATGTTTAGCCAAAATAACAATTGCA
>DEQI01000257.1:0-1582 GCA_002360295.1 Planococcaceae bacterium UBA3370 | reverse complement strand
GTCCATCTTCCGTTTTTTTTCGGTAATAGGCAGCATTGGCGAATACATGCACAATTTCGATATCCGATTCTTTTAAAAAACCAAAATACTGTTTTTTGTCCTTCTTAAAATAATTGATAAATTCATTCCGATAAACATAGGCACCTGGTTCACCACGTTCAAAAGTAAACAAACACCCTCTAAATTTTTTTAAATGCCAACCCGCTTTACACATTTCATTGATCCACTTTTCTTCTTTTTCATAATCAAAATAAAATTTGATCTTATTCATGCGCACTCCCCTTTAAATTGTACGATTGAATCGCCAAATCGTTTCATTTTTCTGTAATTTTCACGCCATTTACCATCAATTCTTTTAATCTGGCTAGTTCAGCTTCCACTACTTCTTTTCCTAAATCTGTAATAACATATTCTTTTTTACGGTCATTACCACCTAGTGCCTCAATCCAGCCTTTCTCTACCAGTGTTTTAATGGCACCATAGATTGTGCCAGCACCGAGCCGCACTCGACCGTTACTTATCTCTTCCGTAAATTGCATGATACCGTAACCATGCCGCGGTTCATATAAGGCGAGCAAAATATAATATACGCCTTCCGTTAATGGCTGTTGCATATATGCTCCCCTTTCTATCGACAACCGATATATCGACTGTTGATATAACTATATCGGCGTCCGATATAAATGTCAATAAAAAACCTCCACTTTTTGGAAGTGAAGGGGAATTAGTTTGGTTTACACCTATTCATTTATTGAAATCACTAGTAGCTAACAGCGTACATAAGGCTAAAAAGTCGGTTGGCAATAGTTGCCCCTTTTTAAAGCGATCTAACCAAATGGATTGAAAAACACCATTTTGAACACCTTTTTCTAACACTGCTTGCATTAGCTTTTCAGACTGTAAAATGGACTCAATCCTTGTTAACAAGGAAGGACTTGAAATGGCCAAGCTCGTTTTAACAGTTTGTCGTAACTCAAACGCTATCGCCTGACAAATTGCATTAAAATTTTTTTGATACTTTGCTACGTCGATAGCTGAATTGACAAAGCAGACTTCAATAATGATCGCCTCTTGTAAAGTATTTAAAATAGCCAAATCCGCACGCTTTTTGGCTCCTCGATTATTCAAACCGCTTGCATTACTTATAGCCGTGTTGATATTGAAAGCAAGCTCCCTCAATTGCTCGTTACGGTATAACACTTCTGTTCCAATTCCACTATCTGTTGTATTTTTTACTGCATTAAAATGGATACTAATATTTAATCCTTCTAACGATTTATGCTCCTTTATTAAATACTCTAAGTTCTCCCGTTGATTGTTTGATTGGTTATCTAGAATAAGCCGCACATGTACACCGTTTTTTTGTAATAAACGGACAACTTCTCCTGCAACTTTCCTCGCTTCTTTCACTTCATCAATGTAACCAACAGACCCTGTACCAATATGCCAATGCCCTGCACTAATATTCAACTGACAATCCCTCCCTTTATAAATGTTGATGTATCAATGGCTTACGCCATTTTTGAGTGTCTGAAAAAATATTTTTCGACACGTATATATATCGTTATTTTGTAATTATTGA
>DEQI01000223.1:2880-5295 GCA_002360295.1 Planococcaceae bacterium UBA3370 | reverse complement strand
GGTGACTTTTTAACAACCTCAATTTTTGTTGTACGCTCTTTAAGTTGTACCATACTAAACCTCCACTAATACCGTTTTTGAAATTTATTTCGAATAAAAATCGCAATTGAGTTCATGAAGACAAGAACAGCCATTAATACAATAATACCTGCTGCTGCAACATATTGGAACTCTTCTTGTGGACGTTTTGCCCAGTCAAAAATTTGCATCGGAAGTGCCGTAAATGCGCTGAATAAATTTTCCGGTAAAAATTGCAGAATAACCGGAATACCAATCACAACTAACGGCGCTGTCTCTCCAATCGCACGAGATAAAGCTAAAATACTACCTGTTAATATACCTGGAATGGCTGATGGTAAAACAACTCGTATAATGGTTTGCCACTTAGTTGCGCCCATCCCATAAGAGGCTTCACGTTGCTCTTGTGGTACGGAGCGAATCGCTTCCTGTGCCGCTACGATAATGATTGGCAAAACTAATAAACTCATCGTTAAACCGGCCGCTACTATACTTTTTCCTAAATCCAGTAATCGGACGAAAATCGTCAAACCTAATAAACCGAATACAATGGATGGTACGCCCGCTAAATTAGAAATGTTCATGCGAATAAAATCATTTATTTTATTTTTTTTCGCATATTCCTCTAAATAAATTGCCGAACTAACACCTAATATAATGGATACTGGTGCTACGACAGCCATTAACCAAAGTGATCCGATTAATGCAGCTTTAATGCCTGCTTTTTCAGGAACACGAGAAGCAAAGTTTGATAAAAAATCAATATTTAAATAGCTTAAGCCTTGTGAAAAAATTCGAATGAGTAATATTAATAGTGTGAGTAAAGCAAAGCCTGTTGCTAAGATAAAGATAGCTTTCCACACTTTATTCATTTTTAAACGCGTATTCATACGCTTCATTACGGCTGTATTATTTATATATTTCATTTTAATACTCCTCTCTGAAGCGTTTTGAAATGTATTGTGCAAGTAAGTTCATGAGTAAAGTGAAAATAAATAATGTAAAACCGACTGCATAAATAGAATAATAAATTGTCGTACCGAAACCTGCGTCACCAGTAGATACTTGGACGATATAGGCTGTCATGGTTTGAATAGAATCTGTTACATTAAAATCGAATTTCGGTGTTGAGCCACCAGCTAATGAAACAATCATTGTTTCACCAATTGCACGAGAAACAGCTAACACGATAGATGCTATAATGCCTGATAATGCTGCAGGTAATACAATTTTTATCGCTACTTCAAACTTCGTAGCGCCAAGTGCAAGCGCTCCTTCACGTATCGAATTCGGTACAGAACTCATCGCATCTTCAGATAATGAGGCGATCATCGGTAAAATCATTACCCCTATGACAATACCAGGGCTTAGTGCATTGAATATTTTCAGCGACGGTATCAATTGCTGTAAAGCCGGAGTGACAAATGTTAAAGCGAAGAATCCATAAACAATTGTCGGTACACCTGCAAGTATTTCTAAAATAGGCTTTACGATACGCCGTGTTTTATCGGATGCATATTCACTTAAAAATATAGCTGCCCCGATCCCGAATGGCACTGCTACTAAAATCGCAATACCTGTTACTTTTAAAGTCCCTAATATTAATGGCAATACACCATATAAGGGCTCTTTTCCCGAAAACGGTAACCATTCAGTGCCGAAAATGTAATCGGACATTGATACTCTCTGAAAAAATTCAAACGTTTCAAAAATGAGTGTAAGGACAATACCGAATGTTGTTAAAACCGATAAAGCAGCTGCTAAAAATAGCAGTTTAGGCATTGTTTTTTCCACTATTTTTTTACCTTTTTTACCGCGTGACTTAGCAATCATTTGCTGTATCGATTGCTCATGTACTTTCGAAGTCATTAATTGTAAACCCCTTTCAACCATGAGGAAGGAATGCGTGCAAGTCGCACACATTCCATATCATTATTTTAAAGCTTCAAGTGCAGCTAAACCTTTTTCATATTCAGCATCTGGTAAGCTGACATAGCCTACTGATTCTGCCATATCACCAGCATTTTCTAAGCTGAATTTAATAAAATCATAGGCAGCTTCATTTTCAGCCATTGCTTTATTTTTCACATAAACAAATAATGGACGTGATAATGGCGTATACTCACCTGACTCGATTGTGTCCGCATTCGGTTCAACACCATTCACAGATACAACTTGCAATTTATTTTCATTTGCTAAATAGTATGAATAACCAAAGAATGCAATGGCATTTTTATCAGCTACTACACCTTGAACTAATACGTTATCATCTTCAGATAATGTAGCTGAACTTACTAAATCTTCACCATCAAGAATCACTTCATCAAAGTAATCAAATGTACCTGAGTCTGCTCCTGGAGAATAAAATACTACTTCTTCATCTGGCCAAGATGGATC
>DEQI01000223.1:0-2758 GCA_002360295.1 Planococcaceae bacterium UBA3370 | reverse complement strand
TAATCAATTCCAGCTGCTTTTAATTTTTCTGCCTCTTCGTCTTTCATTGGACGTGATGCGTTTGAGAAGTCTGTTTCGCCGTTAATGAATTTTTCAAAGCCGCCACCAGTACCTGATACCCCTACCGATACACGGACATCTTTTTGTACCGCTGCATATTCTTCTACAAGTGCTTCAGTTATTGGGGCTACTGTTGAAGAACCGTCACCAATAACATCCCCTGTTAATTGCGCTTGCCCAGCTTCTGCAGAATCAACACTATTATTTGAATTTGCTGCGTCTTCATTGCTTTCATCTGATCCACATGCTGCTAAAAATAATGCAGAACCTAAAATTGCTGCCTGGCTTAAGTACTTCCACTTTTTCATTTGTCATTTCCTCCAATAGCTTTCTTAGTAAGTTCCTCTTACATATTTCACTATAATCATAGTTTGTTGAGTCCATTTGAACGAATTGTTAAGGGTCTGTAAATCGTTGTGGATGTTTTGTAAATATATAGGATGTATAACAAGCATCCAGATTGAACTTTCATAGTTAATAAGAGTATTGAAACAGTAGCGCCCTCGAGAGGCTGAACATTTAGCTAGACAAAAAGAACTCTGGTCATGAATAATTCCTTCACAATAAAAAAAGATATCCAGAAAAGTACTCCCTTCTGGATATCCCATTACATAATTTTTTTTACTTCTTTAATCTGCTCTAATTTAATTTCTCGACTACTGATCTTTTCAGGCTCTTTTTTAGTTTTAGGTGTCGTTATATTTAACTTGATTATTTTTGCATTCTTTTCATTTATGTAGCCAGCAAATGTTGCGTTATAAATTTTTTCACCAGTAAGTAATGTAACTGTCGCCTTTTTCGCGTTGATTAATTCTATTAAAAATGGGTACTTAGATAAGTTTCTTTTACGCTCCGCTAATGCAAGGCGAGGCTCTAAAATATAAATGAGTATTTCAAAAATAGCGATATAGGTAATGGTTGTACCAATAATTATAAAGATAGTTGCACCTATCATCGTCATAACGATCGCAGTACTCAAAGCACCGACTAAAATCATCATTTGTAATAATAAATTTTTCATCCTTGATTCCTTTCGAAAAGTATTCGATGTTAGTTAAGTTATTGTTGTAGCCCCATTGAAGATGACCATAAAAAACAAAGCACAAATCACCTTCCTTATAACTTGTTTCGTATCTATTCAAGTCTAAGAACGGTGATATTGTGCTTATAGACTTACAATCTTACAAAGCGATTGTATTGCTAAAACAACATTGCTTTAATCTTATTCGTTAATTGATTGTTGTTCTTCGTCTTCATTTAATTTATCTTCAGAGAAAGCTGGTAATATTTGCTGAGTAGAAGAACTTTCGGAAATACCATTTTCTGCATATTTTTCTTTTAATTCGAAATAGTAATCTAAAATTTCTCGTGCAATTTTGTTGTTTTGAGTTAAAGATCTTTCAAAGTTTGTTGTTACCCAAGGAATTACAACTGCATAAGCCACTTCTGGATTATCATAAGGAGCAAAGCCAACATGCGTTAATGTAGTAGTATGTGTACCATATTTATCTTTCTGTGGACCATAATAAACTACCTCTGCAGTACCTGTTTTTCCTGCTGCTTCATATGGGGCATTCGCAAAAGCACCCCGAGCAGTACCTTGTGAGCCTACGTATACTCTTCTTAATCCTTCCTTCACTTGATTAATTTCTTCCTCTGTATTAGAAATACGATTTAAAATCGTTGGTTGTATTTCTTCTACAAGTGGTCCAAATGTTTCGCCATCTTCAGAAGGTTTACGAATTTCTTTTAACATACGTGGCTGTACGCGGTATCCACCATTCGCAATTGTTGAAATATATTGTACAAGCTGCATCGGTGTATACGTGTCAAACTGCCCTATGGCTAAGTTTAAAATTTTACCCGGGTTATCCAAAATACCTTGATAACCAGCAGTCTCTCCTGGTAAATCAATACCTGTTTGGACACCTAAACCAAATTGTGCATAGCCATTTCGCATCGTTTGTAATGTTCCATCTCTTAACTTAAGGGGCATATCATAATAATAACTAGTACCTCCAATACCTAAGGCAATTTGGAACATATACGAGTTAGAAGATCGTTCAAGCGCTGTTAATTCATTCATAGCAATACGACCATTCCGGTTAAAGATGGAGCTTTTCGACTCTGTATTTAATAGTTTAATAGGCTGGTCGATTAAAGTTGTATTGACATCAATTACATCTTCTGAATACCCCATTAAAACCGTTGCTGCTTTAATACTGGACCCAACCTCATACGATGTTGTAAATGTTCCGTAAGAATAGTCAGCAATATAAGTTTCCCCTGTTTCTGGATCGGTCTCAATTTTTTTACCGACAACCGATAATAGCTCTCCTGTATTTGGGTTCATCATGACAAAGAATGCTCTGTCAAGCAAACTTGAACTTCCTAATCCTTTTAATTCTAATAAATACTTTTCAACTACACGCTCTGCTTCAGCCTGTAACTCTATATCCAGCGTGGAAATTAAATCTTTTCCTGGTTCACCAGAATAGGTCGTTTTCGTTTCAACTACTTCCCCTTTTTTATTCGTAACATTTTTCACGACAGACTTTTCACCTTGAAGAATTTCTTCATATTGTGCTTCAAAATAACTTTCTCCAACACGATCGTTACGAGAATAATCTCTTGCTAAATAATAGTTTAGCTTATTTTTCGGAATCCCTTTACTTGGAACCGTAGTACGACCTAATAT
>DEQI01000049.1:10351-21733 GCA_002360295.1 Planococcaceae bacterium UBA3370 | reverse complement strand
CTTGCCATTTGTTGGGCGCGGGATATTCATAAAGTTTCTCTAACAAATCCATCTTCTAGACAATAAGAGTACATTCTTTTTGTTTGAATTTGCACTCTGAAATCCATGATCTAATATTTTGAAATATTTGTTATTTCATTTTTTGTTCAAATATATTTTAATGCAAAGTTGCTGGTAGTAGGGATACTCCTTGTATCAAGTAGTGTTATACAGAAAATAACGCCTATTTTAATTCATTTAGATGATTAATTAATCTTATATTAGATTCAATAAAATTTTTTTAGATGCTTACTACTATATATTTTTTTGAGTATAAAAATACGCTACACGACTTACGTGTAACGTATTTTTATTTAACTTCGGAAACCAAGTTGGAATGATATATCTTTGGAGGTAGAAATAAGTTGCTCAGCTAGTCCATGTTGAATTTTTTCGTGAGTAATGCGACTACTTGGACCTGAAACACTAAAACTAGCAACAATCTTACCTGAAAAATCATAAATAGGAACCGCAATACAACGAATCCCTTCTTCGTTTTCAATATCATCCAATGCATAGCCTTGTCTTCGTATTTGCTTAATTTCTTCAAATAAATCGGAAGAGTTCAATATTGTATTAGGTGTTTTTTTAATAAAGTTTATTCGATTCACTATGTCAAAAAATTCTTCTTCTGTTTTCCCCGATAAAATTATTTTTCCTACACCTGTGCAGTACATCGGCGCACGGCTACCAATTCTAGAAGACATTCGAATAGTTTGATTACTTTCGATTTTATCAATATAAACAATTTCCTCATTTTCTTCAACGCAAAGATGAATTGTTTCGTTTATTTTATCAACAAGCTTTTGTAAAAATGGTTTTGTATTGGATATTAAACTCGATGTATTTAAAAGGTTGCGTGATAAATAAAGTGCTCGATAACCAATGCTATATCGTTCCGTATCTGTATCTTGCTTTACATATTTTAATTCAATTAGGGTTGAAAGTAAGCGGTGTACTGTACTTTTAGACAAACCTGTTTCCTCGGCAAGTTTAGTAATTTGCATGCCTTGGGGATGTCCGGATAACTGCTCCAGAATGCTAAAAGCACGCTCAATCGATTGAACAATCGCCAATTCATCTCCACCTTTCTATAATGTTACTGTATTTAATAATATTAGAAAATCAATTCTGTTGTAAACGATATACTAAAATTAATTTGTTTTATATTATTTTCCGAATAAACATTTTTTTCTTGATATTACAAAAATTCCAGATATAATTAAGTTATTAATTGGAATATAGTTCTGCATTGTGGAACATTTGGAAGCGTTTACTTAATATCAGAGGGGGATTAATTATGAAAATTATTTATGCACATCATCCAGACGATGTAAAAAAATATAATACGGAGCAGCTTCGTGAGCATTTTTTAATGGAAAAAGTATTCATTGAAGATGAAGCGAATTTTATTTACAGCCATGTGGATCGCATCATCTATGGTGGTATTATGCCTGTGCAAAAACAAGTCACGTTAGATGCTGGAAAAGAGTTAGCGTCGGAATATTTTTTAGAGCGTAGAGAGATGGGGGTCATAAATGTAGGTGGACCTGGTGTTATTAATTGCGATGGTGTTCGATATGAAATCGATACAAAAGAAGCATTATATATTGGCCGTGGCACTAGTGATTTAAGCTTCGAATCGATCAATTCAGATCAACCGGCAAAATTATATATCAACAGCTGTCCAGCACATCACGCGTACCCAACGAAAAAAATAGGCTTTGAGGATGCTATTAAACGACCAATGGGAACAGATGAGAATATGAATAAACGTGTCATTAATCAATTTATTCATCCAGATGTTTTGGAGACATGCCAATTAAGTATGGGAATGACTGTATTAGAGCAAGGAAGCGGTTGGAATACTATGCCATGCCATACTCATGAGCGACGAATGGAAGTTTATTTTTATTTCGATATGGAAGAAGATACGCGTGTATTTCATTTAATGGGGCAACCACACGAAACACGTCATATCGTAATGGCAAATGAACAAGCTGTACTTTCACCGAGCTGGTCAATCCATTCAGGGATCGGAACGAAAAATTATACATTTATTTGGGGAATGTGTGGTGAAAATATAGACTTTGATGACATGGATCACGTTGCGATGAAAGACTTGAAATAAAGGAGGGGGGAGTAAATGAAAGTTATTATTTCAGATTGTGATCATGCTAGTTTAGAAATTGAATACAACATTTTAAATTCAGCAAATTTAGAGTGCGAATTTCAACAAAACAAAACGAAAGAAGATTTAATTCAAAATTGTCAAGAAGCAGAAATAATTTTAAATCAATATGCACCATTTACAGAAAGAGTATTTGCGAACTTACCAAAGTTGAAATTAATTGTTCGGTATGGTGTGGGTGTAAACAATATCGATTTAAATGCTGCAACGAAGTATGGTGTGCAAATTTGTAATGTCCCTGATTATGGTACCCAGGAAGTGGCAGACCACGCTTTAGCATTGATGTTGACGCTTACTAGAAAAGTAGCGTTGATGAATTCCGAAGTAAAATCAGGAAACTGGGATTACCAAAAAAGCATACCCATTTATCGCCATCAAGAACAGACAGTCGGCATTATTGGGTTAGGAAGAATCGGAAGTGCTTTTGCTACAAAGGCAAGAGCATTAGGGATGAATATTATTGCTTATGATCCTTCTAAACAGCAAAAGGGAATATCAGAAAACTTGCAATTTGTAACACTAAAAACATTCGAAGAAGTATTGATAGAGTCAGATATTATATCTATTCATTGTCCCTCAGACCAGGCATATCACTTATTTAATGAACAAACAATTCAGTTAATGAAAAAGAATGCTTATCTTGTAAATGTTTCGCGGGGTGGAATTATTGATGAAGAAGCATTATATAAGGCGATAACAAGTGGTGCAATAGCAGGTGCAGCATTAGATGTAAGTGAGGAAGAACCTATAAAAAAAGACTCACAATTATTAAGTTTAGAGCAAGTAATTTGTACACCTCATATGGCATGGTATTCGGAGCAAGCGGCGCAGGAGCTAAAACGTAAAGTAGCTGAGGAAGCTGTACGATTTGCACAAGGTGAAAAAATTTATTATCCAATAAATGCAATCAATTAAAAAAAGGGGATGGATAAAATGTCTAAAGGTATGAAAAAGTTTTGGTTAATTAGTTTGTTTGTATTAGTTTTTGGGATATTGGCGGCATGTGGAAATGATGAGGAATCAGGTTCGGCTGAAGAAGGCGGCGATTCAAATGCAAAAACACAAACGTTAAAACTAGCATTTAACCAAAATGAAAATCATCCACAGTATAAAGCAATGAAAGAATTTGGAGAAATAATTAATAAACGTACGAATGGTGCCTATAATGTAGAAATTTTCCCGAATGAGTTATTAGGCGCACAGCGTGAAACAATTGAACTTGTACAAACGGGAACGATTGCAATGTCATTAGTAGTAGGTGGCCTATTAGAAAACTTTAATGAAGATTTTGCCGTATTTAACTTACCATATGTATTTGATTCAGCAGAGCATCAAATGAAAGTTTTAAACGATCCAGAAGTGGTAGGAGATTTATATAGTTCATTAAAAGATCAAGGTATATTGGTAGCAGGGGCATTCCACTCTGGCGTACGAAATGTATATAACAAAGAAAAGCCAATTAACACACCAGAAGATTTAAAAGGGTTAAAAATCCGTATTATTGAATCAGATACAAATATTCAAATGATGAGCAAAATGGGTGGTACAGGTACGCCGATGGGACAAGGTGAAGTATATACAGCTATTCAATCAGGTGTAATTGAAGGTGGAGAAAATAACGAGTTAATTTTCTCTAGCTTAAAGCATGCAGAAATTGCACCATATTATTCTTATACAAAACACTTAATGTTCCCAGATTATTTAATCGTTAATTCAAAATTCTTTGAAGGAATGTCTGAAGAACATCAACAAATCTTTAAAGAAGAGCTTTTAGTAGCAATTGATAAAGAGGTTGAAATGTGGGATGAAGATGTGAAAAAAGCAAAAGCAGATGCCGAGGCAGCCGGAGCTATTTTCAATGAAGCAGATGTAGAAGCATTCCGTGAAGCAACAAAGCCAGTTGTTGAATCAAAACTTCAAAGTGAAAGTGCAAAAGCACTTTATGAAAAGGTTCAAGCAGCAAGAACTCAATAATAGGTGGTGGTTTGATTGGAAACTATAAAAAAAATCCTAGATAAAATATTATCAACACTATGCATCTTATTATTTGGAGGATTAGTAGTACTTGTAACATGGCAAGTATTCACTCGCTTTGTCTTAAATAATCCAAGCACGTTTTCAGAAGAATTAGCAAAGTATTGCTTTGTGTGGTTGGTGGTATTTGGAGCTTCATTTGTTTTTGGTGAAAACGGTCATATGCGAATAGAATTTATTCAAAATAGTATGCCAAACAAATTAAGAATGGCTATGCAAATATTTATCGAAATAAGTATTATTTTATTCTCAGCGTTAGTTTTAATTTCAGGTGGTTTAACTACTACAAAAATTGCTTGGACTCAAATGTCAGCAGCATTAAATGTGCCAGTTGGATATCTATATGCTGTTATGCCAATAAGCGGTTTCTTTATTATCTTCTATAGTCTATATAACATTTATGTAGTTATTAAAACGAAAAAACCATTGGAAATTATATAACGAAACGTTGGGAGGAAAAGGGTAAATGGCTTCAGCAGGAATAGCAGGATTAATTTTATTTGTAGGTGTTGCTTTCTATTTAATTATTGGAGCTCCTATTAGTATCAGTGTTGGAATTGCCTCAGTACTAGCGATGTTTTCAATTTTAGGCCCAGAAAATGCATTACAAACTTCAGCGCAACGTATGTTTACAGGGATGAATTCATTTACATTACTTGCAATTCCATTTTTTATATTAGCGGGAGTCATAATGAATAATGGTGGGATTGCAATGCGTCTTGTGAACTGCGCAAAAGTATTAGCAGGACGCATGCCTGGCTCACTTGCTCAAACAAATGTATTAGCGAATATGATGTTTGGATCAATTTCAGGTTCCGCAGTAGCTGCTGCAGCTGCAGTTGGTTCTACAATGGCACCAATGCAGGAAAAAGAAGGATATGATAAATCTTTTAGTGCAGCAGTAAACATTGCTTCAGCGCCGACAGGTATGTTAATTCCACCTAGTAATACACTGATCGTATTTTCTTTAGTCAGTGGAGGGACATCAATTGCTGCTTTATTTATGGCAGGCTATATTCCAGGGATCTTATGGGGAATTGGTTGTATGATTGTTGCTTATTTTATCGCAAAACGAAAAGGATATAAAAGCGATGAGCGCGTACCAATCCGTTTAGCTTTAAAAGTGTTTATTGATGCGATTCCAAGCCTATTACTTATATTAATAGTAATTGGCGGAATAATTTATGGTGCATTTACTGCCACGGAAGGCTCTGCTATAGCGGTCGTATATGCTTTGTTACTATCTTTTATTTATCGAACTATTAAAGTAAGAGATTTACCTAGAATATTAATAGAATCGACACGTACTACAGCAATAGTCATTTTTTTAATCGGTGTATCTACAATTATGTCTTGGGTAATGGCATTTACAGGAATTCCTCAATTAATTGCTGATATGCTATTAGGTTTTACAGATAATATGATCGTCATTTTAATTATTATGAATATCGTTTTATTAATAGTAGGAACATTTATGGACCCTACACCAGCTATTTTAATCTTCACACCGATATTCTTGCCAATTGTATTACAGTTCGGTATGGATCCAGTTCACTTTGGAATTATGGTTGTATTCAACTTAAGTATTGGTACAATCACTCCACCAGTAGGACCAGTATTATTTGTTGGTGCACGTGTAGCAAAAATGAAGATTGAACAAGTCATAAAGCCGTTAATTCCTTTCTTCGCGGTGACAGTTGCAGTACTTCTTTTAGTTACGTATATTCCTGCACTTTCATTATGGCTACCAAGTTTTTTAGGGTTTATTAAGTAACAGTAAAGAAGGGGCTGTCTAAGGATAATTATATCGAAGACATCTCCTTATTTTTAATAGTGGAGGACATCTGATGAAAGCAATTGTTTATGAAAATCCAGAAAAAATCGAAACTAGAGAAGTGGAAATGCCTCTAATAAAAGAAGGATATATTTTATTAAAAAATGCATATGCAGGAATATGTGGTACGGATTTAAATATTTTTGCTGGGACACATCCTCGAGCTACCGCGCCATTAATATTAGGACATGAATTTTCAGCAACAATAGCGAGTGAACATTCAACGTTACCAATCGGAACAAAAGTGACTGTTAATCCACTACTTAGTTGTGGAAAATGTATTCCATGTAAATCTGGACAGTCACATGTTTGCGATGATTTAAAGCTAGTCGGTATCGATGTTGATGGAGGAATGGCAGAGTATGTAGCTGTTCAGGAAGATAAAATTATTCCGCTACCTAAGTCAGTATCTTTAAAAAACGGTGCATTAGCTGAACCAGTAGCTGTAGCAGTGCATGCAGTAAGAAGAGCAAAATTTTTAGGTGGAGATCGTGCAGTAGTCTATGGAGCAGGAACGATTGGGTTATGTGTTGCATTAACTTTACGAGCGTTTGGTGCGTCAGAAGTCGTAGTTATTGAAAATAATGAACTTCGATTGAATAAAGCGAAAGAATTAGGCTTTACTACATTAAACCCTAAAGCTGATAATGTCGAACAATCAATTCGTCAAATTACAAACGAATCAGGAATTGATTATGTATTTGATTGTGCTGGGCACCCAGCAGTGTTAGCCCAAGCAACGGAAATCATAAAAGTTCAAGGTACACTCGTTATTGTAGCGGGGTATAAAAAGCCAGCAGAATTAAACTTGCTGCAAGGGATGTTCAAAGAAATTTCAATACAGTTTGTACGAGTATATACGAATCGAGATATTGAGCTAGCACTTGATTTATTAGAAAAACAAAAGGATTTTGAAAAAATTATTACACATGTATTAAAGGTGGATGAAGCTAAAAAAGGATTTGAGCTTTTAACAACACCAACAGATGCGATTAAAGTTTTATATGCATTTGGAGAGGAAGAAATAAATGAATCACTTATTTGATTTAACAGGAAAAACTGCCGTTGTGACAGGGGGAAGTAGAGGATTAGGAAAAGACATAGCATTAGGCTTAGCGAGTGCTGGAGCGAATGTTGTCATAATCTCTCGCTCTGAATGTCCAGAAGTAATTGAAGAAATAAAAGCTTATAACGTGAAATGCTTATCTATAGGTTTTGATATCGGAAATTTAGAAGAGCACGGCAAACTAGTAGAAAAAATTGAACATGAGTTTGGTCAAGTGGATATTTTAATAAACAACGCAGGGGTACAAAAGCGACATCCTGCAGTGGAATTTCCACAAGAAGATTGGCAATTTGTGATGAATATTAACGCCAATGCGGTATTTAGCTTGTGTCAAAAATTTGGTGAGAAAATGATTGAACGAAAAGCGGGGAAAATTATAAATATTGCGTCCTTACTATCATTTCAAGGTGGCTTTACTGTGCCTGCGTACGCAGCAAGTAAGGGTGCGGTCGTGCAATTTACGAAGTCTTTAGCTAATGAATGGGCGTCCAAAGGCGTTAATGTGAATTGTATTGCACCGGGATATATGGAGACAGATATGAACGAGGCATTAATTTCAGA
This sequence comes from Planococcaceae bacterium UBA3370, assembly GCA_002360295.1. GTDB lineage: Bacteria > Bacillota > Bacilli > Bacillales_A > Planococcaceae > Metasolibacillus. The sequence continues at coordinate 14,008 of DEQI01000049.1, read as the reverse complement.
TCCAGTTCGCAGTAGACAAATATTAGAACGAATTCCTGCAAATCGTTGGGGAAATGGAAAAGATATGCAAGGTGCAGCTATTTTTCTAGCTTCAGAAGCTTCAAATTATGTTAATGGCTTTACTATAGCTGTCGATGGTGGCTGGTTAGGTCGTTAAGGAGGAAAAATGGCCAACAATAAAGCATATCTCATATTGATGATGGTCATGTTAGTTTGGGGAATTAATGTGCCGGCAATCAAATATTTGACATCACAAGCTGCACCTATTTCGATGACATCATTGCGGATGCTTATTGCATCAATCGTTGTATGGATAATTTTAAAAGCTTTTGGCTTAATTCGCCGTTTATCAAAAAAAGAGTGGGGCTACGTATTCATTGGTTCGACACTTAATGTTGTGCTACATCATTCTCTTATGGCGATAGGCGTCAGTATGACTACGGCTACAAATACAAGCTTAATCATTGGTATAGGACCGATTTTAACAGCTGTGTTAGGAAGTTTATTATTAAAAAATAATCCAACATGGATTCAATGGGGAGGCTTTGTCATAGGGATGACTGGTATTTATATAGCAGTGTTATTTTCCGGTGGTACAATGACAGAGCTTTCAATGGGAGATTTTATCGTGTTTTTATCTGTTTTTTCGCAAGTGTTTAGTTTTATTATCATTTCGAAAGTTTCTAAAACGCTTGATCCGAGACTCTTTACGGCATATATGCTTCTTGTTGGCTCTATATTTTTAGCAATAATCGGTATAGTAATCGAACCTAGAGGATTTATTGAAATACCTTATGGAAATCCAAAGTTTATCGCAATTATTATCGCTTCAGGCGCTATTGGGACGGCAATTGGGCATATGCTTTATAACAATATAATCCCACAAGTGGGGGCCGCAAAAGCATCAATCTTCATAAATTTCAATACGTTGGTTGCGTTAATAGGCTCAGCATTACTGCTTGGCGAACCGATTACTAGTGCCCATTGGGGTGGTTTAGTATTAATTATTTTTGGAGTTTTACTTGGGTCAGGCACAATCGAATATATGATTAAAAGGAAGGAAGTTTAATAACAATGAGCTTCGATTTAAATTATTTTTCATTAAAAAATAAAACTGCGCTTGTTACAGGAGCACGCACGGGAATTGGACAAGCGATCGCAGTTGGATTAGCTGCTGCAGGTGCACATGTATTACTAGTTGGGCATCAAGACAATATGCAAGAAACACAACAGCAAATTGAAGCGATTAATGGTACATATCATACATTTTTAATCGACTTAAGTGACGTTGATTCTCTTCATTTAAAATTGGTACCCATTTTAGAGGCGCATACGATTGATATTTTAGTAAATAATGCGGGGGTAATTTATCGTGAACCAGCGGCGAACCATTCTGAAGTGGAATGGCATCGTGTAATGAATGTAAATATTCACTCTGTTTTTGCACTATGTCAAGCAATTGGAAATCAAATGATTGATAATGGTGGAGGAAAAATTATAAATATTGCTTCTCTATTATCATTTCAAGGAGGCATTAATGTTCCGAGTTACACGGCGAGTAAGCATGCTGTAGCAGGATTGACAAAAGCATTGGCTAATGAATGGGCGAATAAAAATATACAAGTAAATGCGATTGCACCTGGATATATTTCAACAAATAATACAGAAGCATTAAGAAATGATGAAGTGCGTAGTAAATCCATTTTAGAACGAATTCCGGCTGGAAGATGGGGACAAAGCGAAGATTTATCAGGGGCAGCTGTGTTCTTAGCTTCTAAAGCATCAGATTATATTTCGGGCCATGTGTTAGTAGTTGATGGTGGATGGATGGGTCGATAAATAGAGGACGGTGAGGTAGAAGTATGGACGTAATTACAATTGGGGATGGCATGATTACTTTCGATCCCACAGCAAAAGGTCCGTTACGGTTTGTTCATCAATTTGAACGAAAAATTGGCGGTGCAGAGCTTAATGTATTAATTGGATGTGCCCGATTAGGAGCAAATGTAGGGTGGATTAGTAGATTAGGCAAAGATGAATTTGGAAGACATATCATTAATACTGTACGTGGAGAAGGAATTGATATTTCTGAAGTACAGTTAATTGAAGGCTATGCTACTTCATTGAACTTTAAAGAAATCCAAGAATCTGGTGATAGTAAAACGTATTATTATCGTCAAAAATCACCTACTGAAACATTAACGGTAGATACTCTTCCATATGATTTTATAAAGCAGGCAAAAATTTTGCATATTTCCGGAGTGTTTCCAGCCATTAATGAGCAAAATCGCCTAGTAATTTTAAAGGCAATTCAATTTGCAAAACAAAATGGAGTCAAAGTTTCATTAGATCCGAACATTCGTTTAAAACTTTGGTCTAAAGAACAGGCTAGGGAAACCTTAACAAGCTATTTACCGTATGTTGATTTTTTATTAACGGGACGAGAAGAGTTAGAATTATTATTTGATACACAAGAAGATGAAGTGATTTTTAAAGAAATTAAAAAGTATAATTTTAACAATGTCATCGTAAAAGAAGGCGATAAAGGTGCTTCCTATTACAAGGAAGGTGGATGGATTCAAATATCAGGTTTTCCGGTAGCGAAAGTTGTTGATACAGTGGGTGCAGGAGATGGTTTTGATGCTGCTTTTTTATTTGGAATTTTACAAGGTTGGGCATTAGAAAAGATTATTACCATTGCGAATGCCGTTGGTGCGATGGTAGTACAAGTTCAAGGTGATAATGAAGGCTTGCCATATTTTGAAGAAGTAGAAATGTTTTTAGGAACTCGAGAATTAATAGAAAGATAGGGGAGTTTCAAATGTATATCGAATTAAAATCGGCTAAATTAATTCCTGTATTGAGAAAAATTCCATATGAAACGAGCCAATTACTTATTCAAGCTTTAATAGATGGTGGAATAAAGGCAATTGAAATAACGATGGATACAGACAATGCGACGGAAATTATTCGAAAGACGATTGAGAATTTCGGGAATCGCGTGCTAGTTGGAGCTGGAACGGTTTTGTCACTTGAAGATTGCCAACAAGCACTTGAAGCAGGGGCACAATTTATCGTATCACCGACATTGAATTTAGATGTCGTTCGTTACTGTAAGATGAATCAAATTGCTGTTGTACCAGGAGTCTTTACACCAACAGAGATGCAAGAAGCATATCGTGCAGGTGCAGAAATGATTAAATTATTTCCTGCTTCTGCATTAAGCCCGAGTTTTGTAAAAGATGTAAGAGGTCCATTAAGTCATATATCAATCATGACTACAGGTGGTATTACATTGCAAAATGCCCGTAGTTATATTACTGCTGGGGCTTCAGTTGTGGGTGCAGGTAGCGATTTAATAAATAAATCGCTAGTAGAAAATAAGCAATGGCATGAAATAAAACAGGAAACAAAAAAGTGGCTTCAGGCAATTTTATAAAATCGAAATAAATTAACAATAATTGAACAGCAATTAAAATAAAAAATTACCGATTCGATAATTCGGTAATTTTTTTGATGACATTTTAATGAGTTTTCTTTAGAGTATTGGGTGTTAGATAAATAATATTGGGGATTAGATAAATAACTTTAGGAATTAGATAAATAACTCGGAAAATTAGATAAATAACTAGAGAAATTAGATAAATAACAAAGAAA
>DEQI01000049.1:4341-10242 GCA_002360295.1 Planococcaceae bacterium UBA3370 | reverse complement strand
TGTTATATTCAAATTGGGTGAAAAATTCAGTTGCATTATCGTTCATCCCTGATTCGTATGAGTGTATCGTTAATGGTCTTCCGATAATGTTCTCAACTTCCTCCAGTGTGACACCGTTAACAGAAATACTTGCAAACGCAATCTGTGGTTCACCTTGATTTAAGCAAAAGTAATAATCCTCGTATAGTGAGCAAAGGGATCCTTCTATATATTGTTCATCTAGAGGTGGACCAGCCTTTTGCTGTGCTTCCTCATATGTATCCTCAAACGTAATATGGGCGTCATTCAAGCTTTTCCCAAATAATACAGTAAGGTCGTTGCTGACAATAAGTTCACCATCTGCAAATGCTTGTCTAACATACTCTTCATTCATAAAACCATTCGCAATATTTACTGTCCGAGTGTAGTAGTCATTTCTCAATTCGAATCCATCCATAGTCTTGGAAAATTGTTCACCATGCTTGATGTTGAGTGTATGCGCTTTAACAATACGATCATTTGTTTTATTAGCGATTAAGAAGATGATGGTTTCACTAAAATCGCTTGTGCCATCCGTTTTATAAGAATACATGAACAAGTTTTTATTTTGATTGAAAGTAAGTGTGCTGTAATTTGTTAGCTCTGATATTGCTTCATTTGTATATGTCTGCTCGTACCATTGCTGCCATTGTCCAGCAACAAATTGTACGATTGATAATGTGTAATGTTGATAGTCTTGCTTTGTAGCAACGACATATTCTGGCTCGTTATCTCCCTCAAAATCAACCATTTCTTCAAAAATGATTTGATCCTTTGAAATGCTTTGTGCGAACCATTCACTATTGTGCGCAAAAGTTAGCCAATCAGCTGCTGATTTCGGTAGTTCATTTTCTCCTTGCGCATTTTTTTCAGGAATAATATTTTTTTCGTTCGTACATGCTGCCAAAAAAAGCACGCAACATACGAACAGCCATTTTTTCATATAATGACCGCCTTTCTTACGTTATCGCAGATTAACGGGCAGTAAGACCCCCACTTCAAGAAGTGGAGAGAAACTAAATTTTCAAAGTGGGGGATCAACTGCCCCTAAAAGCCCGATTGGTTCATCTAACAATCAGTGGGGAAGGAAACCCCACTGATTGAAGATTCACTTTATACATTTCTGCATTATACCACTATTATGTATGATTAAAATGATATATTTGAAAAATGTATACAGAAATATATGCCATTTTTCGTGTGAAACAATAATCATCTAAAAAGCACAAAAAAAGGGAGTATCTCATGTGAGATATCTCCCTGAAAAAAGACCTGACATTTATTTTTTCATACGTTCGGCTTTTGCACTCCAGTAGGTTGCTAGAAGTGGACCTGAAATGTTATGCCAGAAACTAAAAATCGCACTTGGCACAGCCGAAATCGGATCAAAGTGGGCCGTTGCTAAAGAAGCACCTAAACCAGAGTTTTGCATGCCGACTTCAATCGAAACTGCTTTTTGGTCTGCATAATCAAGTTTAAACAGCTTCGCAATGAGGAAGCCTATTAATAAGCCTAGTCCATTATGTAAAATAACGATGGCGAAAATTAATGCACCTGTTTCTAAAATTCTGTCGCGACTTCCGCTAACAACAGCTGCAACAATTAATACGATGGCTACTACGGATACTAATGGTAGTACCGGTATAGCTTTTTTTACTACAGGTTTGAATAATAGCTGTGCCACAACCCCTAAAACGATAGGAATTAACACCACTTTTACTACAGACATAAACATCGCGCTGAATGATACAGGTAGCCATTCACTCGCTAATAAGTAAATCAATGCAGGTGTAACGATTGGTGCTAGTAATGTTGTGATTGATGTAATCGTTACCGATAATGCTGTATTTCCTTTTGCTAAAAACGTCATCACGTTTGATGCTGTTCCACCTGGGCAGCAGCCTACTAAGATGACACCTACAGCAATTTCAGGAGGTAAGGCAAATGCCTTGGCTAAAATGAATGCTAGTGATGGCATGACAACGAATTGTGATACTACGCCGATTAATACGCCTTTTGGATGCTGCAAAATTAGTTTGAAATCATTTAGCGATAAGGTCATCCCCATTCCAAACATAACAATTCCGAGAAGGGTTGTAACATAAGCCCCTAGCCATGTAAAGTTATCCGGAATCCATATCGCTAAGCCAGCTGCAACTAATACCCAAATGGCAAAAGTATTACCAGCAAATTTACCGATTTTCTCTAAAAAATTCATAAGTGCACCGCCTTTATAGTTGTCTTATTATTTTAAATATTTAATATCTTAATAGCAAGTGAATTCAGAAAACTTAGAGATTTATATAATAAATAACTTGTATATAGTGTAAATACAGAAAAAAGAACATATTCCTAGTTCTAAGGACATGTTTTTATTCCCATATTATGCATTAAAAATGCACTTAAATGACATGAATGTTTGGTTAATTTTTAACGGCTGGGGGAAGTTCTTAAGAAGCGTTGATTTCGAAAGCGTTATATAGAAAAACGCATCAAGAATTTGAATTCCTGATGCGTTTAGTAGGGGGTTTTTAATTAGTCGTTGTCACGATCCATTTCATATTTAAGGATTTTGCCAGTTGTAGCGTGAATTTCAAAATCATATTCTGTCTGGCCATTTTTAATGTCAATTTCATAAATTAAAATGTTGTCATCTTCATCAAGTTCTACTTTTGTGACAGTTCCTTGTGCTTTCTTTTGAGCAATAGCAATTGCTTCTTGTTCTGTTATTATAGTAGTCGTTTGATCTTGAGTAGATGTTGAATTTGTTGTGTTTGTATTATTTACTTGCGCGTTAGTATTTTTGTTCAAAACTTCACGCTCTTTTACTGTTACTTCACCAGATACTGCATCGATATATAAATCAATTTTTTCGTTGTCATTTTTAATTTCAATTTCGTAGTGCGGTACTAAATCATCACGGTCGTACTCAAAATCGATAATGTTTCCATCATATTGATTTAATGCAATCTTTTTCGCTTGTTCAGCAGTAATAGTTGGAGCGTTCTCTGCTGATGTCATGATGTCTGATTGAGCGAAAATGTAACCTCCGATGATGCCTACTAACACTGTTGGGATTATAATCAATTTTTTCATTGTACTCACTCCTTTTTATTTGTAGTTTCATTATAAAAAGGGAAAATGAGATGTCTCTGAGAGAAACATTAGAATTTGATGAGAAAATTAATCATCAAATGACACCGCTAAAATTTTGCCAGTGATTGCATGAATGATGAAAGTCGTTTCTGCATCGCCATGCTCGATTTCGATTTCATAGTAGCCGCCATCATTGGTTTCCTTGTAATCCACATTATCCAGCTCACCGGGTTGTTCTTTTAAGGCAATTTGAATCGCTTGCTGCTCGGAAATAATCGTAGAAGCAGGTTGTTGTGTTGGCGTTTCTGTGTTTGGTTTAGCATTTTCATTTGGTGTATTGGTAGGCTGCTTATTATCCTCTGCAGGCGTTTCTTCATTTCCTACTGCGACTTCCTCTTTATCCGTTGGTTGCTCTGCATACGTATTCGTTTCGTGTACTAATAGTAAGTTAGACGGGCGACCTGTTTCTCGGTCAATCGCTACTTCATATAGTCCTTTATCTGTTGTAAAAGAGACCAGAGCTGTTTGCTCTTTCGTTACGATAGACTGAACAGAAGCGGCGTATAAATTTTCGACACGCGTTCGAATTTCATCTTCTTGCATTGGCTGCTGCTTTAGGAGTCCGCCAATTTGAATAAATACAAAGTAACTGATGATAAATGAGGCAACAAGTAAGGCCATTATTTTTTTATTCATAGGAAGCCTCCTTTAATGTGAGCGTTACCGTTGTACCGACATGGACAGTACTCGTAACGGTTACTTCCGCTCCAAGTAAGTCAGCAAGCTGGCGCGCAATGGATAGTCCAAGGCCTGTTCCTCCTGTTTTTCGGTTACGATCTTTATCTACCCGGTAAAAGCGTTCAAATAAATGGGGTAAATCTTGCTCTGGAATACCGATACCGAAATCAGTAATGGAGATTTTGGCTAGTCCGTTATCGGCTAATACTTTTACCTCAATAGGCCCATCACTATATTTACGAGCATTATCTAAAAAAATGTACAGTAGCTGTTTGAGTTTAGCTTGGTCTGTTTGTAGCGTCAAACGTTCTCCTATAATTTTAATTTCACGTCCATATGCTTGTTGCATACTCAATGCTATTTCTTGCAAGAGGGAGATGATAGCAACAGGCTTTTTATTTACTTTATTATTTTCACTGACACTTGCCAGCTGTAGCATTTGGGCAATCAAATCTTTCATATTCGCGGTTTCCTTCGTAATGGCGGCGAGTGCCTCATAAACAACCTGTTCATTTTGTAAGCCCCGTCTTTCCAAAAGCTTAGCATAGCTTTCAATCACAGTAAGGGGTGTTTTTAGCTCATGGGATGCGTTTCCGACAAATTGCTGCTGTTTCGTATAATTTTCTTCGAGCTTCGTCATGAGTGCATTATATGTTGCAGTCATTTCTGCCATTTCATCTTTAGACGTAGGTTGCGGTAATTGCTCATAACGATTCGTTGCAATATTATGTTGCATCGTATTCGTTAATTGTTGAATCGGTTTTATAAGTAGACGAACGAGTACGGTGCTAGCTAAATAAATCGGCACAATGGCTAATAGTGTCATTACAAATAAAATCCATTTCAAAATCTCCATGTTTTGTGCAATGTCGTGTAGTGGCTGTACAAGCTGTAATGTGACAATTTCATTTGTTGGCCATATGAGGGGATAGGCGGTTGCTATAATCGGCTCGCCACGCCACTCGGAAATAGTATATGGCTTGTTTTCCTCATAAACAAAAGGAATCTTTTCAATGGTTGAAGTAGCTTGCATATTGAGTAAGTTGTTATGATCCTGTACAATCCGCAGCATACCGTTTGGTGGGATATATGCCCGTAATAACGGTTCAATGCCCTCAACTGAATCAAGTTGACTAATTGCGCTTAGTAATTCATCTGCCCTATTTTGCATTTGGTCATATTCTGTTTCAAACGCTAAATGCTTGTAAAGTAAATAAATACCGGTAAAGCTAGCGACTAAAATAATCGTTGTTAAGAGTGTAGAAAAAACAAGTATTTTGGATTTAAGCTTCATTGTTTACTTCCTTTAATACGTAGCCAACACCACGTACTGTTTGTAATAGAGAGGTACCGAATGCGTCCATCTTTTGACGTAAGTAACGGACATAGACATCGACGACATTCGTATCACCGTAATAGTCATAGCCCCAAACAGCATTTAAAATTTGTTCGCGAGATTGCACGTGCTGTGGGTGCTTCATAAAATGCACAAGTAAATCATATTCCCGTGGTGTGAGAGAGATTAACTGACCATTTCGATATACTTCTCGCGTTTGCTCATCTACCGTTACATCTGCAAAGCTCAGTACATCACGGGCTGTAACGGCTGGTGCAGAAAAACGTAGCGCAACACGAATGCGAGCTAGTAGTTCTTCAAAATCAAAGGGCTTTGTTATGTAATCATTAGCACCTAAGTCCAGACCTGTCACCTTATCCTTCACATCATCTTTTGCTGTTAATAAAATAACGGGCGTAACATCCGTTTTACGAATCCGCTTTAACACATCTAATCCATTCATTTCGGGTAACATAATATCTAATAGCACTAAATCCCACTGTGACTCCCGGTAAAAAATAAGTCCATCCGTCCCGGTATGGGCTATTTTCGTTTCGTAGCCTTCAAATTCTAGTTCAAGCTGTAGAACGCGTGCAATTTGTGGCTCGTCTTCAATAATTAGTATCCGTTGCAAAGTGATATCCTCCTTTAGCATACAAAGTAATTGAGGTATAACTTATCGTTTCTCTCATCTTATTTATCGTAGAATAATT
>DEQI01000049.1:0-4221 GCA_002360295.1 Planococcaceae bacterium UBA3370 | reverse complement strand
TAAAATTATTGCAGCATTTTTAATTGCGGCCTTTATCGGTCTGTTTAATGAAACAGCACTGAATATGGCTTTTGTAGAACTCGGGAAGGATTTTGGAAAAGATACATCTGTTATTCAATGGTTAACGACAGGGTATTTATTAACTTTAGGTATACTAGTGCCTGTTTCAGCCTTTTTAATGCAACGCTTTACGACGAGACAGCTCTTTACCGCTTCGTTAATTTTTTCGATAACAGGTACGATCATTGCGGCCATTGCACCGATTTTTAGTGTGCTATTAATCGGACGAATCGTACAGGCAATCGGTGCAGCGATTATATTACCACTGATGATGACGGTCATATTACTAGTATATCCGATAAATCAACGCGGTGCCGCGATGGGGAAAATTGGATTAGTTATCGTTTTTGCACCGGCTATTGGACCGACAATTGCTGGTTTAGTCATTGATCGCTTATCATGGCATTGGATTTTCTGGCTAGCACTACCGTTTTTCATCATTTCATTATTAGTAGGGTTAAAATTTGTACGCAATGTGAATGAAGTACAAAAAGTGAAATTTGATATACTATCATTTATTTTATCGACAATCGGTTTCGGTGGAATTGTATATGGCTTTAGTATATCCGGAAAGCTAGGTACATTTTTGACAACAGAAGTAATGGTCGGGATTGGCCTAGGTGTAGTTGCCCTTGTTATTTTCTGTTTGCGCCAAGTGAAGATAGAACAACCGATGTTAAACTTAAATGTCTTTAAATATCCAATGTATGTCATTGGGCTTGTCATTTTATTAGTATGTATGATGACCATTTTATCAACAATGGTGTTATTACCGATATACTTACAAAATGCGCTGCTTCTGGCACCAGTTTTTGCAGGTCTTGTCCTATTGCCGGGTGGGATTATTAATGCATTTATGTCTGTTGTAGCCGGTAATTTATTTGATAAGTATGGTCCGAAGCAAATGGTACCAGCCGGTTTAATCATGGTTATTGGAACATTGCTTGTTTTACGTGGTATTGATGCGAGCACTTCACCTTATTTAATTATCGCGATGCATATACTTATGTTTATCGGCATTTCGCTTATTATGATGCCGGCACAAACGAATGGCTTGAACGAATTACCACGTGAGCTTTATCCAGACGGTACAGCGGTTATGAATACGTTGCAGCAAGTTTCAGGTGCGATTGGCACAGCGATTGCCGTAACGATTATGTCGATTACATCAGCTAAATATGCACAAGGGTCCATAGACGGAATGGTACAGGGTGTACAAAATTCCATTACGTTTGGCTTAGTTATTGCCATTATTGCATTGGTGCTATCGTTCTTTATGAAAAATGTACGTGGTCAGCATTAGAAGATAGTAGCGTACGAAATATATTTATCTATGAATGGCTCTCATTCAAAAGCGGAAAGGATGCTTTTGTTTGAGAGCCATTTAGCGCTTATCGGGGCTAAACGGGGTGCTTCCGTATTTCTATATTTTGTGCATTGTCACTTGTCCCTGTTTTTGGTATACTAATGTTTGTTGTAATGTTTGGAATGCAGGAGGTGGACGTATGCATACGTTATTAATGACTTTACTGATCATCGTTGCTTTAGGGTTAATCGTAGTAGTTTTATTACAATCAGGTAAAAGCGCTGGTTTATCAGGGGCCATCTCTGGTGGAGCAGAACAACTTTTTGGTAAGCAAAAGGCACGTGGTATGGATTTAGTATTACACCGCGTGACAATCGTATTAGCTGTATTATTTTTTATTTTAGCTTTAGCGATTACAAAAATTTAATATACTAAAATGAGACGCCTAACCGAGCATGGTTGGGCTTTTTCTTTTATAATGGATAAGATGGGAAGTAAGTTTTGTTTGTAGAGTAAAATCTAAGGTGATTTATTCTGGCTTTATTATATACACATGGCACACTACACTCCGAGCGGACGCGTTCCGCGGGCATGGCTTCAGTCTCCTCGTCGGTCGTACCTCCCTCTTGCGGGGCCTTCAGCTCATGTGACTGCCGCTACGCTTTCGTCACAGGAAGTGATTTGCTGTTCCCGCAGGAGTCGCCGCTCTCCGTTCCGTGTGCTACCTACTTTTGAATAAAATATTTATCTAAAAGCTGTCTATTAAATATGGAGATAAATCGATCAATATGTCGATAATCTAATCAAGCACTTACATAGTTATTATTCATGAAATTGATGGAGGTAGCGAATAATGAAAAGAGCACTATCGCAACCATTTTTCTTTGAGGCAGGGCAACGTGCGGTACTGCTATTGCACGGCTTTACTGGTAGCTCAGCAGATGTTCGGATGCTGGGACGTTTTTTAGAAAAACAAGGCTATACTTCTCATGCACCACATTATAAAGGGCATGGTGTACCGCCTGAGGAATTACTTCATACAAACCCGGCACAATGGTGGCAGGATGTAGTGGATGGCTACAACTTTTTATTAGACAAGGGTTATCAAGAAATAGCGGTCGCAGGTCTTTCGTTAGGTGGCGTTTTTTCGCTAAAGCTAGCATTAAACTATCCAGTCAAAGGCATTGTGACGATGTGTGCACCCATGACTATGCGTACAACAGATATTATGTTTGCAGGTGTCCTTGATTATGCAAAGCAATATAAAAAGCAAGAAGGAAAAGACGAAGCGCAAATCGAAGGAGAATTACAAGCGATTCGTGAACAGGGAATGCCTTCGTTAACGGATTTACAGCAGCTCGTAAAAGATGTGCATAGCGAAATTGATTTAATTTATGCACCGATTTTGGTCGTGCAGGCAACCCACGATCAAGTCATTAATCCAAATTCAGCGAATATGATTTATGACGGAGTGGAATCCTTAGAAAAAAAGATGAAATGGTATGAGCATTCAGGTCATGTTATTACATTAGATAAAGAAAAAGATCAGCTCCATGAAGACGTTTATGACTTTTTACAGTCACTCGATTGGAACGTCTAACAGGTTGACTATAGATATAGTTCTCGTATTGAGGGAGGGAAAACTTTGACAAAAAGTAATGAATTACAGCAGCGTTTACTTACATTTATGAAGGACGATGCTTATAAACCGATGACGGTGTCAGAAATTGAAGAAGCATTTGAATTAACAGATGCAGATGAATTTAAAGAGCTTGTCAAAACATTAGTGAAGATGGAAGCGCAAGGATTATTAGTGCGTTCACGTGCAAACCGATATGGTGTACCTGAGCGTATGAATTTACTGCGCGGTCGTTTTATCGGGCATGCAAAAGGGTTTGGCTTTGTTGCGCCTGATGAAGAAGGAATGGATGATATTTTTATTCCACCACATGAAATTAACGGTGCACTCAATGGGGATACAGTCCTTATTCGAGTGTTGAACGAAACTTCTGGTGATCGCCGTGAAGGGACAGTAACGAAAGTTGTTGAGCGAGGCAAAACAACATTTGTCGGTACGTTCCAGGATAACCGAGGCTTTGGCTTTGTTATTCCAGATGATAAAAAAATGAATATGGATATTTTTATCGCCAAGGAAGACGCGCTTGGAGCAGTAGATGGTCATAAGGTAGTCGTAGAAATTACGAACTGGCCAAATGAAGTAAAATCCGCTACGGGAATGATTACGAAAATTTTAGGGCATAAAAATGACCCAGGTGTCGATATTTTATCGATATTATATAAATATGATATCCCACCAGAATTCCCGCAAGAGGTTGTCGATGCAGCGGGACAAGTTCCAGATGAAATAGCAGAAAGCGATTTAGTAGGGCGTCGTGATTTACGCAATGAAACAATCGTTACAATTGACGGAGCGGATGCGAAGGATTTAGACGACGCTGTTACTGTAACGAAAAATAGTGATGGCACATATAAACTAGGCGTACATATCGCGGACGTCAGCTATTATGTGACACAAGGCTCAGTGCTTGATTTAGAAGCCTATGAGCGTGCAACGTCTGTATATTTAACAGACCGTGTTATTCCGATGATTCCGCACCGTTTATCGAATGGGATTTGCTCGTTAAATCCTCAAGTGGATCGATTAACATTATCTTGTGAAATGATCATAGACAGTGAAGGAAAAGTCATTAAACATGAGATTTTCCAAAGTGTCATTAAAACGGCGGAGCGTATGACATATTCCGATGTTTATAAAATATTAGCGCAGCCAGAGGAGCATCCTGAGCTACTAGAACGCTATGAAAGTTTAGTGCCGATGTTTCAAGAAATGGCGG
>DEQI01000370.1:1909-6369 GCA_002360295.1 Planococcaceae bacterium UBA3370 | reverse complement strand
AAGTATCTGATTTTAATGAAGGGGCTGCTGTAGTCATAAAGAATGGAAATCAATATATCATTGATCAAACGGGTAAGAAAATAGCACAAAGTGATTTCTATTATTTTTACGAAACGGATGAATTTAATAATGGGCTTTTTAGAGTGTTTAACAACGACAACAATCGCTATGCATTTATAAATAAAAAAGGAAAACGTATTTCGAAATACTATACCCATGTTGAAAATTATAAAAATGGCTTTGCGAGAGTAAAAGGTGAATCGGATGTATTTACGAATAATGGTAAGATCGGATTTATAAATACAAGCGGTAAAGAGATTGTTTCACCTAAATATACATCTGCACAAGATTTTAGTGAAGGCTTAGCGGTTGTAGAACTAAACGGTAAATATGGATTTATTAATACTCAGGGGAAAGAAGTAATTAAACCAAAATATGAAGATGCTCTCAGTTTTAGTGAGGGGCTAGCTGCGGTTAAAATAAACGGTATGTGGGGATATATTAAAAATTCTTTAGAAAAATAGATGTACCCATTCAGCCAGCTGAAGTGATTGTATTCTTTCATTATTTCGTTTAGTTTAAGCTACTGATTTCTAAAAAAACGAATTGGATGGATAATAATGTTTTTAATATAAGGTGATCAGAGAGCGCGTCATCTTTTAACCAACACGCTAACTTAAAAACAACGTAACAACTGTTCAATTGAGCATTTCTATACGTATAAACTTTTCATAGTTTCGAGGATCTTAATTCGGAGGTTTCGTATTGGGTAAATATATAAAAGTTTTACTGCTTATTTTTATTTGTATAGGTAGCATAATCCTTTTAAATTATATCGTTGATTTTCCTCTTTTTACATTAATTTTATTTTTCACAGTAGGGGGATTCGGATTGTATATTCAAAGAGGGATGTATAAGTCGTTACTTGAACAAATGAGTTTTATCGATCGGAAATTAAAACAAAGTAATATTCAAATACCTCCTGTTTTATATAAAATTAGAGACTTAGGTATGGAATTAACATTTATATTTCTTTTAGCAACTGTCAGTATAAATCCAGTGACAGATTTTATTGATGGTCAAATGCATTTGAAGTTTTCACCTAATTTGCTTTTTCTTGACTTATCCATTGTATCGTTATTCTTTGCCAATATCCCTATAATAGCATTTACCTGTTACTCATTAATCAGTAGGAAAATAGATGATTAAAAGTAGAAATGTGTTGAATCTATATAGAAATGAGTACGAAGCATTTTATAACTTCTTGGATTCGTTAAAATAAATCATTCTCCAACCAATCAATCATATCCGAAACACTTCTTTACTAAAAGATGTTCTGAGTTTACAATAATTAGTAAAAGTGGGGGTGTTGGGATAATGAGTACAAAAATAATGAAAATAACGACTAACAATAGTAATTGGATGACTAACTTATCAGAGCAATCTCAAAGAAACGTTCAGATAAAACTGGAGTTGATGAGTAAAGTAATAGACCTGAAACAGCGTCTTGAATTGATACAGTATGCTATTGATAACAGTACAAGCTCTCAAGATTCACTGCACTATATGGAACAAGTAAAACAAAAAACGTTAGAGCAACTAGAAGAAACAGAAAAACACCTTGTAGAAACAAAAAAACTGATACAAAGTCAATATGATTTAATTGACCAGTTAAATAAAGCAAGAAATCATTTATTTGAATAACATATGGATTAGCTGATGCGAAGTTACTTCAGTTTATTTTTAGCGCAGTGGAGAGGTAAGACATCGAATCATTAAAAAGCTTTGTTAATTTTATGTGCAATTTCAAGCGCAAATTTTAAAAATAATGTAGTATAATAAACGTATACTAATTAGAAAATAAACTGCATGTAATTGTACTTTACATAAAGAGAGGATGTCTTAAAATGGCTGAAAAACAACCAACATCATTTGTACAACCAACGCCAATTGGGAAGGACGAGCTAGGTCAAATTGAAGTAGCACCAGAAGTAATTGAAGTGATTGCTGGTATTGCTACAACTGAAGTGGAAGGGGTTGCTGCGACGCGCGGTAATTTTGCTTCAGGTGTTGTCGAACGCTTCGGTAAAAAAGTGCATTCTAAAGGCATTAAATCTGCAATGTCTGAAGATGGACATATCGTCATCGATGTATTTTGCTCAGTAAAATATGGCTTTGCAATACCTAAAGTGGCAAAGGACATTCAAAGAGCCATTCGCCAAGCTATTTTAACGATGACTTCTATTGAAACGAGCGAAGTGAATGTTCATATAACGGCCATCCATTTTGATAGCGCAAAAGATAGTGAATAACCATTATATGTTCATCAGCAATAGACATGTCGAATAATCGGCGTGTCTATTTTTTTATGTCAAAACATATAGTAATGTAAATAGGATTGGAAAAGTAGAAGGGGGGCACAATTGTTGAGAACATTTACGGTACTAGACAGGGAATCGAACATGTCTGCGTTATTGGATGAAGAAATAGACTTATTAATCATAGGAGGAGGCATTACAGGTGCCGGTATCGCGCTCGATGCAGCTGCAAGGGGTCTTTCAGTTGTTCTAGTTGAAATGCAGGATTTTGCAAGTGGTACATCCAGTCGCTCTACAAAGCTGGTACACGGCGGATTACGCTATTTAAAACAATTTGAAATAAAAGAAGTCGCTGAATTAGGTAAAGAGCGGGCTATTGTATATGAAAATGGACCACATGTAACAACGCCAATTTGGATGCTACTGCCTTTTCATGTAGGCGGTACATTCGGACGTTTTTCGACCTCTTTCGGTTTAAAAGTGTACGATATACTAGCAGGTGTAAAAAGAGATGAACGTCGATATATGTTAACGAAGGAGCAAACACTTGTAACAGAGCCATTACTGAAAGATGATGGCTTACAAGGTGGTGGCATGTACGTAGAATACCGTACGGATGACGCGAGGTTGACGATTGAAGTGATTAAGGCCGCACATGAACAGGGCGCATCTATTTTTAACTACATGAAAGTTGTAGGAATTGATACAAAGAATTTAGCCTATACAGCTGTAACTTTAGAGGATTTATTAACAGGTAATAACTATTGTCTAAAAGCGAAAAAGGTAGTGAATGCTACAGGGCCATGGGTAGATCAGGTACGCGCACTTGATACAGAAATAAGAGGTAAGCATTTAATATTATCAAAAGGAGTTCATATCGTTTTCGATTCTTCTAAATTCCCTTTAAAGCAAGCGATTTACTTTGATACACCTGACGGTAGAATGGTTTTTGCCATTCCTCGCGAAGGAAAAACGTATGTGGGCACAACGGATACATTTTACGAAGGAGACCCTCAACATTTAAGTATTACTGAAGAAGATACAGCATATATTTTACAAGCTATTGCTCATATGTTTCCTAGCTTGTCGCTCACTAGTAAGGATATTGAATCTGGTTGGGTAGGCGTTCGACCACTTATACATGAAGAAGGTAAAAACCCATCTGAAATTTCTCGAAAAGATGAAATATGGCAATCAGAAAATGGGATTATTACCATAGCAGGTGGTAAGTTAACAGGTTATCGTAAAATGGCAGAAAAAATAGTAGATTTACTATGTCAACAGTTATCTGAAGAATATAACAAAACTTATTTACCTTGCTCGACGAAAAATCTTCCAATCTCAGGTGGTCATGTGAATGGCTCTAAAGGTTTTGAGCAATATGTTCATGCAAAAAAAGAGGAAGGAGAGATGCTTGGTTTAGCAGAGGATTGTGAAAAATTAATTCGTCTATACGGCACGAATACTGAAATTGTCTTTCAATACGTAAAAGAAGCTACTGGAATATTGCCTCCAGTAATTTATGCTCAGCTATTCTATAGCATTTATTACGAAGCGGTTGCAAAGCCAGTGGATTTCTTCATTCGTCGTACAGGAGCAATGTACTTTCAAATATCCTTTGTTGAACAATACAAAGAAGCGATAGTTGAGCAAATGGCGACAATTTTTAATTGGACTGTAGAGCAGCAGCAAATGTACCATGAAGAGTTAGAAGTAGAGATACGCAAGACGAAAGCCCAATAAAAGGAGGAGTAAAATGTCTGCTTTTTTAGGAGAACTTATTGGCACGATGATTCTCATAATATTTGGTGGCGGCGTTGTGGCAGGTAGCTTATTAAAGGACTCTAAAGCAGAAAATAGTGGCTGGATAGTCATTACAGTTGGTTGGGGTTTAGCAGTAGCCATTGCTGCCTATTCTGTAGGGGGCATTAGTGGAGCTCATTTAAATCCTGCTTTAACGATTGGCCTAGCGACAATTGGAGAATTTGCATGGACAGATGTACCGTTATATATTGTGGCGCAAATGATTGGTGCGATTTTAGGTGCAATTATAGTATTCTTTGCTTATAGCGCTCATTGGGGTATTACATCTGATGCGAATTTAAAACTTGCTGTATTTTCAACAGCACCAGCTGTTCGAAA
>DEQI01000370.1:0-1824 GCA_002360295.1 Planococcaceae bacterium UBA3370 | reverse complement strand
CCGCTTATCGTCGGTGCGCTTATTATTGGTATTGGGGTGAGCTTAGGTGGGCCAACAGGATACGCAATTAACCCAGCACGTGATTTAGGACCGCGTATTGCCCATTTCTTCCTGCCAATTCCAGGTAAACGTGACTCGGATTGGTCTTATTCATGGATACCAGTAGTAGGACCAATAATCGGTGGTACATTTGGTGCTTTATTTTATAAACAGCTTTTCTTAAATGAAAATACGATTGCATTCTGGATTGGATTAGTAGTAGTTTTATGTATATTCATTTTTGCATTCAATTCAGTATCAAAGAGAAGAGCATAGGGGGAATTAGTAGATGGAAAAATATATTATGGCACTTGATCAAGGAACGACTAGCTCAAGAGCAATTCTATTCGATAAAAAAGGGAATGTAGCACATGTAGCACAGCGTGAATTTACACAACATTTCCCAAAGTCAGGTTGGGTAGAACATAATCCTTCAGAAATTTGGAGCTCTATTTTATCTGTCATTGCGACAGTATTATCAGAGAATAATATACAACCAAATCAAATTGAGGGTGTCGGCATTACCAATCAACGTGAAACAACTGTAGTATGGGATAAACATACAGGTGAACCAGTTTACAATGCAATCGTTTGGCAATCCCGTCAAACAGCAGAAATTTGTGAGCAGCTAAAAGAGGCAGGGTATGAAGAGTTAGTAAAAGAAAAGACAGGCTTACTGATTGATGCATACTTCTCTGGTACAAAAGTAAAATGGATTTTAGACAATGTAGATGGCGCTCGGGAAAAAGCGAATAATGGGGACTTATTATTCGGTACGATTGATACGTGGGTAATATGGAAATTAACAGAAGGGGCAGTCCACGTAACGGATTATTCGAATGCTTCTCGTACACTTATGTACAATATTTATGATTTGAAATGGGATGAGGAATTATTAGATATTTTAACAGTGCCCGCATCCATGCTTCCAGAAGTACGTCCTTCATCAGAAGTGTATGGGGAAATTGCAGAAAAGCATTTCTTTGGTCAACCCGTTCCGATTTCAGGTATTGCAGGTGATCAGCAAGCAGCACTTTTCGGGCAAGCATGTTATGAAAAAGGCATGGTTAAAAATACGTACGGTACAGGCTGCTTCATGTTAATGAACACAGGTGAAGAAGCAGTCCGTTCAAAACATGGACTTTTAACAACTATCGCATGGGGCGTAGATGGAAAAGTAGAGTATGCACTTGAAGGAAGTATTTTCGTAGCTGGTTCTGCTGTTCAATGGCTACGTGATGGACTACGAATGTTTAAAAACTCGGCAGACAGTGAAGGCTATGCGACAAAAGTAGAAAATACAGATGGCGTCTATGTAGTACCAGCGTTTGTTGGACTTGGAACACCTTACTGGGATAGTGATGTACGTGGTGCAGTATTCGGTCTAACACGTGGTACAGCAAAAGAACATTTTGTACGTGCAACATTGGAATCACTTGCCTACCAAACACGTGATGTATTAGATGCGATGCAAACGGACTCGGGCATTGATTTAACAGCCTTACGAGTAGACGGTGGTGCCGTGATGAATGACTTCTTAATGCAGTTCCAATCAGACATCTTAAATGTTCCTGTCGACCGCCCAGCCGTAAATGAAACAACAGCATTAGGGGCAGCTTATTTAGCTGGTTTAGCTGTTGGCTTCTGGGAAAGCAAGGAACAAGTAAAAGAGCATTGGAATTTAGATAAGAAGTTCGAGCCTAGTATGGAAGAAGCAACAAGAGAGAAACTGTTTACTGGTTGGCATAAAGCGGTAAAAGCTGCACAAGCTTTTAAATAATAAAA
>DEQI01000103.1 GCA_002360295.1 Planococcaceae bacterium UBA3370 | reverse complement strand
AAAGTTTCTATGATCAAAAGAAAAAGCGCCTTCAGTATCTATAAGTTTACCACACAGATACGAAAACGCTTCTTTTTATTTTATAAAGCATAGTACTTGAGCATAAAGCTGTACTTTCTTAGTCAAATAGTTGAATTTTCTATTTGAATTTTAAAATGACCATTCAGGCTTAACCGTAGCTTCTGTATGCTGTATTTGTTTTTGCGATTGTAGTACAACCTCTTCCTGCACTTCATCTTCAATACCGAAAATCGCTTGGAATAATTGGAGTTGCTCATTCGCCTTTTTAGAATTGGCCATTTCTTTTACTTGAAGAATTGGGTCCTTCAATAATTGATTAATAATTGATTTCGTATGCTTATTTAAAATTTTGCGTTCACGTTCTGTTAAATCTGGCATTTTATTTTCAATGCTCATCATCGTTTCTTCTTGGATGCGATTTGCTTTTTTACGAAGTGCTGAAATAACAGGTATTACTCCTAAAGTAGCAAACCATTCTTTAAATTGAATGACTTCCTGCCCAATCATATTCGTTATTTCATTTGCGGCAATTTCGCGCTCTGCCAAGTTAGCCTGCACAATTCCTTGTAAATCATCAATATCATAAAGGAAAATATTCGGCAGCTCTCCGATACGCGGATCTAAATCACGCGGCACCGCAATATCTACCATAAATAGCGGCTGTCCTTTACGCAGTTTTGCTACATACTGCATTAACTCATAATCAATCACATAGTCTGTTGCACCTGTTGAACTAATCAATATATCAGCTTCAAGTAATGTACATTGTAACTCTTGCATTGTTTTGGCATGACCTTCAAATTTTGAAGCAAGTGTTTGAGCCTTTTCAAACGTACGGTTAATAACGGTTACTTTTCCTACACCACTACCGTACAAGTTTTCAATGGCTAGCTCTCCCATTTTCCCAGCACCTAAGATAGCTACATGTTTTCGCTTTAGTGAGCCATATATTTTTTTCGCTAACTCTACGGCTGCATATGAAACTGAAACAGCATTTTCCCCTATAGCTGTTTCATTATGTGCACGCTTTGCAAAAGTAACTGCTTGTTTAAAAAGTTGATTATATAATGTGCCTGTTGTACCAAGCTTTTGGCCTTGTAAAAAGCTTTTTTTCACTTGCCCTAATATTTGTGTTTCACCGAGTACCATGGAATCAATTCCCGCAGTTACTTTAAATAAATGCTGAATCGCATCATCTTCCTCGCGAATAAATAAGTGCGTATCAAACTGTTCCATTGGAATGTTGAACCAGTTTGCCAAAAATCGCTTAATATAATAACGGCCTGTATGTAATTGATCGACAACGGCATATATTTCCGTGCGATTACATGTCGAAACAATGACATTTTCCAGTATACTTTTTTGCTTTTGTAACGCGGCCATAGCATTCGGTAAGTCACTTTCAATAAATGATAGCTTTTCTCGAATTTCTACTGGCGCTGTTTTATAATTCAAGCCCACTACTAGTGTATGCATGAACTCATCACACCTCACACGCTCTAATTCATAGGTCCTATTGTAACATAAAGAAAGCATTTTCACTGGAAAATTTGTGAACATGCTATGAATTAAATAAATTTTTATTTTAGAATTATTCTAAAGTAAGCTTACCAAAATTCGACTACTATTTCAATGCTCTTTTATAAACAGTTTGAGCGAATGTCTAATGTGATATACTCTTGTTTTAAATTTTTACTGGGCTGAAGAGATATTTTTAAACCCGCAACTACCACACAAGCAACATTTGATAACGCTCATTATGAAGGAGGTGTCCAGAAAGCTTTTACTCTCTGAACACCCCCTTTTAACAATTATAAATCTACTTGTTTTTCTACAATTAGATTTCCGTCTTTATCGTATGCACGGAAGAATACTTCATTATATAAATCAAAGCGATTGAACTTTTTAATCGAGCTGCTCGTCTTAAAGACATTTTGCCCCCGCGAGATTAAACCATAGTTCACATCTCCACTATACGAGCTAAAGCGAACTTGTACAGCCGTAACATTCGTACAGTTTTTGCTAATTTCCGCTGTCATAATAACTGTCGAACGTGTTACATCCACAGTCGCTACGTTGAATAAACCATCCGTTGTATCACAGCTTGCGTCAGAAACGAATTTCGCACATAAAATAGAGTCTACTATTGCTTGGTAAGCGCTATGCAAACGTTCAATATCAGTAATATGGAAGCTTTGACCACCAGTGTCTACTGCTAATTTATTGAGCACTGGTAAATTTACATTTTTCGAGCTACCTACTGCAATTGTATAAATTTTAATATTGGCTTTTTTCGCTTTTTCAATCATGCTATCTATTTGCGATTCTGTTGATTTCCCGTCCGTTAATAAAATAATCGATTTCGCTACTTTATCATCTGTATCAAAATTGTTTAATGCGACATTTAACGCTTTCGGGATATTCGTACCTCTTGATGTCATTTTATCGTAGTCTAATAAACCTGTTGTATTCACAAGATTCGTTGATGTTCCTTTTACAAGAGAGCCCGTATTCGATGCAAACGGAATGACTGTTGAATTGCTAGAGCCGATTTGACGAATTAATTGCTTCGTTTTTTCAGCAACATAGTTATTCGGATCTTGGGTACGCATCGAGCCAGATTGATCAATCAAAAACGATACTTCTGTCACGAGTGAACATACATTTTTATTAAACTTTGGATTTGTAAAAATAGATTGTTTAACAGGAACCCCTGTAATATCTTTTAACGTATCCTTATATCGCGGGTCGATATTTGACTTAATTAAAGTAGCTGTAGCCGTTGATGTACCATACACAATAGAATCAAAATAGCCAACAGCAGAGCCAGCATATCCTGTTCCAGTATTATAATCGGTTGTATTGGTATTAAATGATAGGACTTTACGTTGTCCATTAAATTCAATTTCCACAGTTCCTTTGTAGTCTTTTATCACTTGACCGCCTGGTGCAACTACGTTAACAATGACTTTCGTATAACGTTCCATACCTTCTGGACGATTGACAATTTCTTGGCTTTCTTTTAAACTATCTACTTTTGCATTATAGCCACTTAAATTTCCGACTGTATCTTTATAATTTTTCGCTAAATAATCTTGGTCAGCTTTACTTAATGAATCAAATATAGCTTTTACAGCTTTTACACTATCATAATGTACCATCGTTAAGTCATTTGTATTTTTCGGGAAATACGTTAGTAAATGCACGACTAATGCATGTATTTTCGATTCAAATTGACTCGTAAAATGATCATCCATTACATCTTGTAAATTATATACTGCTCGTCCTTCACTATTGATTGTATAGTAAACATTTACTTTACCATAACCACCATTGCCATCTGCATCACCATATATCATACGGTCTAATATTTGTTCAAATAACCATACGGAAATAGGTTGATTGTCGATGCGTAAATCTGCATTTTTATATTGAATCGCATCGTCTCGAACTTGACCATTTACGATTTGTCCTGAGCTTGTCGTATAGTTTTCCCACTTGTATCCGTCAAATGTTAATTCATCCACATCAAAATCACGGACTTCAATGACACCATTCGGAGTGAAAGGTATTGTCTTATTTAATTGACCATTTCCTGCAACTACAATCCCTTGTGGTAATGCTGGCAATGGTTTAGGTCCATCCACCACGTTACCACCATTCCAGTCTGGTTGATCTGGATCATACACTTCATAAGAAATTCGCAGTTCTGCACGTGGTACATAACGTAATTGCACTTCAATTTGTTGATTACGATAGCTTGCATATTTCGTATCCGACGTATCTATTAACTCAAACGTAATAACATCTTTTTCTGATTTCTTCAATGTCGGTGCGACAACATAAACATTGATTTCCCCACCATCGGAAGAAACCGTTGTAATGCTACCACTTTCATTTAATTTTGCCTGAGAACCTGAAGTAGGCGGTGTTTCTACAATTCGTGCTCCAACTTTAGACTTCACTTTAAATTGCAGTGATGTATCATACGGAATATCGTTCCCATAGCTATCTTTTAATTTAATTTGTACATGTGCAGCATCAATGCCATTTGCTGTTAATTCTTCTTTTGACACATTAATACTTTGGACTGCTTTCAATGCATTCGGATTGTTTGAATTACCGTTGCTTGATGTTGTTGGCGGTGTTAATTCCACTGTTCCATTTGAATCTACAAAGTTTAAAGGCAATGTAATTTTGCTATCATCTTTTCCAGCTGATGCAGACGATAATCCTTCTACTGCAATTCCACCATTTTTAGCAATACGGTATAAAAACATAGCTAAATCACCGCGTGTAATGCTTTTATTAGGCGCATAATCACTATAAGTTTTTTTACCAGTAAGCCCTTTTGTTATTTCATGTGTATATAAATATTGTACGGCTTGAGGTTCTGATAAATCCAATCCGTTCATTGCTGCATATAAACGCGCAAATTGACCGCGTGATACATTAGCCGAGCGTTTTTTTGTATTTGTAACGCCATTTACAGGCATGTTAAGATCACCATAATACGTATATAGCATGTCGCTACTGTAGCTAAAATGATAGTTTTTATCTAATTTTGCGAGCATCGTTAATAATTGCAATTCAGTAACTAGCGTGCTCGGTTGAAATTTTCCACCTGCATATAATTGCATTAACTCCTCATCAACTGCCCACTTTGCTGCATTATATTTATCTGTATTTTTTTTAATATCTGTTATTGTGTTAGACGCAGCTTCTACTTGCTGTGTCGTAGGAAGCCACGTTGCTACTAGCAACACCGTGCATAACAATATAGCTACCCCTTGTTTTATAGTCGTCATTTATAGCTGCCCCTCCTTAGTCAAAGAACAAAATATCATCTCGGTAGTTTTGTTTTAAATCATTTTCTAAATATTCAAGGAAGCGAATGATAATTAACGCGGACTGCGCACGCGTTAAACGGTCTTTCGGATTAAAGTTTCCTGTCACAGTATCACCTGTCATTAACCCTAGTTCAGACACGACATACACTCCATCACGGGCATAATCTGAAATTTTATGATCATCTCGGTAGTCCGTACTATAACCTGGATCCGGCGCTTTTCCTTCAAGACCTAGGGCTCGTACTAAAATAGTCGCAGCTTGTTGACGTGTTAAAAATCCTTCAGGGTCAAATGTAGTAGAGGAAGTACCAAAAATAACCCCTTTATTTACAGCAGCTACTAAATAGTTATAATCTTTAGCTGTACGTTTCACATCTTTAAAAATACTACTCGTCGTTTTTTTTGTCGTCTTTTCCTCTAACACACGTAAGTCAATTGCTTTTCCGATTGCAATAGCAAAATCATAACGTTGCATCGGCGTATTCGGAGAAAAGAAATTCGAATTGTCAGTAAAAATACCTAATGAATATAATTTTTCAATGGATTCTTTTGCTTGATGATTTGCCAAATCACGGAATTTGGGTACAATTAATCGTTCTATTCTCGGCATTTTTTCAGTTTCTAATTCTACTGTTCCAGAGCCTTTTGGTAAATCATACGTATATTCGGAAATAGAGTCTGCTGCACTGATGACAACATAGCCTCCTTTAAAGCTAGATAATGAGCCTGCATTTTCTTCATAATTTAACGTACGTGATTTAGTAGTGGAAACTCGATTTTTTACTGTACCAATGGATCCATTTTCAAAAACAATTTCATAGTCTGTAATTTGTGTCTCCGTTGCTCCCCAGAAATTTTCATAGCCTTCATTTCGACTATCAACGTTTACTTCAATTACACCTGTTTGTTTACCGTTTGTAACCGTATAAGTTTTTCGAGCAATGGCATTGCCTGAAAAATAATCCGATGCAGGACGTTTATCCGTTACATCACTCTTCGACAGTTGGTAATCAGACAACGTATAAGTTGCTTTCCCAATTGTTATTTTTTCCGTATATTTGGTCACTTCACCCGTAGCAGTACTTTGGCCAATTTGATCGTAATTAGTGACGTCTGATACGTATGTAAAATTACGAGTTAATTTTTCACCTGCAGGACCAGTTAACGTAAATTTATACGTTTCCGTTAACTTACCTTTACTTTCCTTTACTGTGACAGAGGCATTTTT
>DEQI01000373.1:3569-8615 GCA_002360295.1 Planococcaceae bacterium UBA3370 | reverse complement strand
TATCAAGAAATTAAAGCAATTAAAGGTGATGTGAATTATTTAAAAGACCATATGCGAATCGATGGTGCTCAAGAGTTTGCTCTTAATTCACAGGGGAAAGCAAAAGTCCTTGAAGTGCTGGGGGGGATTGAATCACCTGCTTATAACACTGTAGGAAAGAAAGTATTTGCTCAATTATGGAGAGATTTTAAACGCCATTTCCATTTACCACGTTATAGTGAATTGCCAAAGACAAAGTTTGATGACGCAGTTTATTTCATTTCAAAATGGCGTCCAAACACATCGTTAGAGATTGAAATTGAAAACTGTAATAGACAAGGGCAATTAATTTAAGAGGAGGCGAACACATGAAATGGCTAAATTATTACTTTTTTGGCGAAACGCCAACTTTATCAGATGCTGTATGGTTTTACGGAACTTATATCCTAACAACTACAATTTGTCTCGCTGTTCTTTGGGTAATCCTATAGAGAAGTGGCTAGCACTTACAATCGAGCAGCGTTTAGCAGTTACCAGTAATGCAATTAATAAATTTGGTGTATTCAAGCGATAAGGCAGGTGAAGTTTGATGGCAGTTAGCGAAATACCTATCACTTATGACAAGAATGGCCGTATGAACTATCATCCAGATTTCCACTTTTCGCACGGTGAACGATTTACTGAATCGGATTTAGAATACATTTGCAAGTTTTACGAGGTGGATCATACGAGAAATATTGCATTCGCAATTGGTAAAACAGAACACACAATTCGCACGAAAGTTAATTTGTTAAAGCAATCTGGAAAGTTTGAGTACTACAAAAATCTCAATAAACATTGGTAATTAAATTAATCAAATAATAGGAGGATTACATATGCAACCAACATTAACTGTGGAAGGTAAACAATTTGCTGTATATGCAGTGTTTTATCGTGACGGAAAAATTAATTCAGTATCTATATATGATGAAAGTGGTACTACGGTAACATACCATGACATCAACGAAGATACTAAATATTACATCGAGCAGCCATTGAAAATAGACTTTGCTACTGCTTTGAAATTTCCAGAATTCGAAGAGCAAACGAAAGCACATGAAAATGAATTAATTGACCATCTTGAAATGATGTTGAAAGAGGAACATCAGGGATTAATAGATATTGCGATTAATGCAATGGAAGAGGATGAGTTGCCGTTTGTGGGCGCGAGTTTAGTAGAAAAGCAAAGAGAGTACAAGCTCCATCAGCAACGTGTACTTGGGATTATTGATGCAGTAGAAGAGGTTAAAGCGTATCTGGAAGGTTATTACGAAGGTGTTATCAATGAATGATATCGAGCATCCAGACATTACCCATGTAAATCGTACAGGTTATACACGAGATCAATGGCGTACCGTCCACAGTAATGACGTGGAAGATGAACGCGATAGATCAGAATGGGACGACCATGAAGAAGAAAAAACTCGCTAAGTAGAGGCAACTACCAAGCGAGCAAAACAAATATCAAAAATCAGTGATAGTATATCACAAATTAGAGGTCAATGTGACACAAATAAAACAAACCATTAACTATATAAACACAGAATATGAGGTGATTACATAATGGCCACTCTCTATGAATTAACGGACAAGTACAAAGTCCTTCAAAATTTTATCGAAGAAAACAATGCAGAAGGTTTCGAACTAGCACTCTCTCAAATCGAGGGTGAGATTGGTGAAAAGCTAGAAGGTTATGCAATGGTGCTTAAAAATATTGAATCGGATATAGCTGGCATTAAAGCCGAGGAAAAACGACTAGCTGAACGTCGTAAGTCGATGGAAAATAGCTTATCTCGAATGAAAGAAAATATGGCTATTACGCTATCAACTGTGGAAGGTAATCGAGTAAAAACGGAAAAATTCACATTCAGTTTCCGAAAATCAACATCGGTGAAAGTAGAAGATGAAAGTGTTATCCCTCCACAGTTTATAAAAGTGGAGAAAACAATCAGTCGAGCAGAATTAACAAAAGCACTGAAAAACGGTGAACAAATTCAAGGTGCTAAATTAGTTGAAAATCAATCGTTATCGATTCGTTAGGAGGTCCGTTGTGCAACAAGCAAAAACAATCACATGCAATCGCCTGCTGGGAGTAGAGGCGACGTTACGAAGCATTAATGAATTTTGTGAAGGTAAGAAAATTATTGGCATTGGCGCGCATGACACATTAACAAAGACGACATTCACCGTTGTTGTGGAAGATGTCGTATCGGTTCCTCATGATTCTCGATACATCCCAGGTAAAGGATACGGGTCAAGTCGATATCGCGGCGTCCATTGGGACAAGAAGGCGAATAAATGGCGTGTCATGCTCTCGCATAAAGGCAAGCGATATACAGTTGGCCGTTTCCACGATGAGATAGCAGCAGCCAAAGCCTATGACGCAAAAGCATTAGAAATTATCGGTCGGGATGCGTACTTAAACTTCCCGTTGGAGGTATGACAATGAATAAATCAGAGTCGATTACCAAGTTAGCGGAGGCATTGGCTTCATTTCATAGTGAATTAAAACAACCTGCGAAGGACAGGGCAAATCCATTTTTTAAAAGTAAATATGTACCTCTTGAAAATGTAGTAGAGGCAATTACAGCTATTGCTCCGAAGTTTGGATTATCTTTCATTCAGTACCCAATCAACCAGGATAACAAAGTAGGGATTGTAACAGTCCTGATGCATTCCAGTGGCGAGTTTATTGAAACGGCACCTGTATTCGCTCAACCTGCTAAAAACGATGCGCAGGCTGTTGGTAGTGTCATTACATATCTAAAACGATACAGCCTTTCAGCGGTATTTGGTATCACATCAGATGAGGATGATGACGGAAACCGAGCGACATATGGAAACTCAAATCCAAACCACCAAAAACCAAGCTACAATAGCGTTCTAAACACCAAGCCAAACTATAGCCAAACCTTAAAAGAGAAAATAAAAGCTGTGTCTATAAAGAACGGTGTAGAAGCTGAACAGGTTTATAAAAGTGCTACTGCTCATCTGAAAATCAATAAAGCTACTAAAGATTTAACAGAGCAAGAAGCGCTACAAGTCATCAACTATTTAAGCAAACTAGAGTAGGTGAATGAATTGAATAATGGATGGATTAGCTTGCACCGTAAAGTGTTAGACCATCCCTTTTACAAAGAAAAACGTACTTTTTCAAGGTTCGAAGCATGGATTGATTTGTTGTTAATGGCTAGCCATAAAGACACGCAATTTATGCTTGGTAACGAACTAATCGAGATTGAAAAAGGAAGTTTTGTTACATCGGAAATTAAGTTGATGGAACGCTGGGGATGGGGCAAAACGAAATTAAGAAACTTTTTGAAAATGCTCGAAAACGACTTGATGATTGTCAAAAAATCAGACCGCAAGAAAACCACGATAAGTATATGTAATTACTGCGTTTATCAAGATGCGGAAACTAAAAACAAACCACAGGCAAACTACGAGCAAACCAATAGCAAACCAATAGCGTACACAATCAATAATATAAATAAAGATAATAAGAATATATATAGCTCGGTTATCGATTATTTGAACGAAAAAGCAGGTACAAATTTCAAGCCTACATCTAAAAAAACACAGATGTGCATCAAGAGCAGATTGAACGAAAATTTTACGCTGGAGGATTTCCAAAACGTTATTGATATAAAGGTTGGTCAATGGAAAAACGATTCATATATGTCCAAGTATCTGCGACCAGAAACATTGTTTGGTCCAAAATTCGAAGCATATCTGAATGAAAGACCAGAGAGTAAACCGGTTAAGTCTACTACGCAGACAGAACAAAAAACAGTGTACAAACCCTTCAATTTTGATGATTCGAGAGGTGAGTAAATGTTAGTTGAAGAAGCGATACTCAGCACAATATTAAAAGAGCCTTATTTGCTGAATGATTCAGATTTAAAGGCTGAATATTTTCAGTCAGTAGAGAACAGAAGTCTTTTTCAAAATATGAAAGAGTTAGCTGCACAAGGTAAACCCATCGACATGATCACACTTATTACTCAAGGGGAAATCGAAAGTTTTGGTGGCGCTGGCAAGTTAAATAAAATTGCTCCCCAAGCAAACGTGAGCAAATTTGATAATTATGTTGAACTCTTGATTGAAAAATGGCAGGAGAAAGAAAAGCTCAATATTTTAGAAATTGCCAAGTATGAAAACTGGAGCCTTGAGCGTATTACGAAAACATTAAGCGATTTGGTCTCCAGTAAAGTTGATGATTATAAAAGTATTAATGACCTTGTAATGAGTGTAGCAGAGGCACCATGGAATGCTAAAGAAATTCCGGCAGGAGTTGCTACAGGCCTTAAAAGTTTACAGTTAGCTACAAATGGTTGGCAGAACGGAAACTTGATTATTGTGGCAGCTCGTCCTTCCATGGGTAAAACAGACGTTATGCTGCATCTAGCAAAACATGCAGGTTGGAATAATTGCATACCGATTGTTTTCTCCCTTGAGATGAATGCTGAAAGTTTGCGTGACCGTTTGATTGCCTCTATTGGCTCTTATAATCGTAACAAAATGAAAGACTTGTATAACCGGTTAACGGATCAGCAAAAAAATACATGGATGAAGACGTTAGGCGAGGTATCCAAAACATCCATCCAAATATTCGATAAGAGTGGGCAGACGGTTCCTGAAATGCGTATGAAGGTACGGAAAATCAAAAACGAAAACCCTAGCAAACAGGTCGTTGTATTTATCGATTACCTAACATTAATCAAGCCTACAAACGATTACAAAGGAAATATGCATTTGGCTACCTCAGATATTTCAAAAGGCTTGAAGGCTATGGCGAAAGAGTTTAGTTGCCCAGTGATTTCATTGGCTCAATTATCGCGTAGTGTAGAAAAGCGATATGACAAGCGACCATTGTTATCCGATTTACGTGAATCAGGAAGTATTGAGGAAGATGCAGACATTGTTATGTTTTTATACCGAGATTCTTATTACACGAAAAAAGAAGATGATAATTCACTCGAACTAATCATTGCTAAAAATCGAGATGGCGAGGTTGGCACAATCAAT
>DEQI01000373.1:0-3464 GCA_002360295.1 Planococcaceae bacterium UBA3370 | reverse complement strand
GCCTATTCAGTATATTGGCTTATCAAGAATGATGTTTATAAAGGTACTGATAACATCAAACAAGTTAACTGGGGGCTAATCGATGAGGAAGAGGTCAAACGGATGATGGAACGGAATGATTTGAACCTCACTCCAGTAAAACTTTATACGATTCCTTTAGGTAACGACTTGCATTTCCTTGTATTTGCCTTGAATGAGGAATCGGCTAGAGGACATTGTTTAAACGAACAGGGCAGGCTGCCGGAGAAAATATTTGATATCTCGCAAAAGATGGATATGAGTTTTTGGTTTGAAGACAGGAAGGAATACAAGAGCCTGCGTGAACTGAAAGATGAAACGCTTATCTTTCCGGCAACAGCTATGGTTTATCAAGCTAATCGTACAAAGTATTAGAAACAAAATGCTCGGTGCCAAAACGGTACTAGAAAGGTGACTCATATGGAAGAAACCCGTATAAAAGAAATCGAACAAGCATTAAAAGAAATCCAAGCTATCACTAAAGGGCTTACTGAATTTAATGCAACCTATGAAAAGATTCATAATATCGCTATCAAAGCATTATTAGGAGGGAAAATTCATGATTAATCGAACAGTGCTTGTCGGGAGATTGACGAAAGATCCTGAATTGAAATATACACCGAGTGGGGTACCAATGGCTCGCTTCACGTTAGCCGTAAATCGCCCCTTCTCTAATCAGCAAGGAGAAAAGGAAGCTGACTTTATCAATTGCATCGCCTGGCGTAAACAAGCCGAAAATCTATCAAATTATATGAAGAAAGGAAATATGGTTGGTATTGAAGGCCGTATTCAAACAGGCAGCTTTGAGGGACAAGATGGCAAGCGAGTTTATACAACAGATGTCATTGCAGATTCAATCCAGTTCCTAGAGGCTCGTGGAGGAGGTAACAGTTCGCAAGGGCAGCAGAACTATAACCGTATAAACGAGGATCCATTTGCAAATAGCAAAGGTCCGATTGAAGTGAATGATGACGATTTACCATTTTAAAAACTAAATAGGGAGCTCTAACCGATGAGCTCTCTTTTCTTATACAAAAAAATTGAAGTGAGGTGAAAATGTTGATTCGTTATCACTTTACCGAATCGGAAATTAAACGACTGCTGGAAACGATGGTCATCGTATATGACACAAGGGAACAGCAGAACGGCCATATACTTAATTATTTTGAAAAATGGAGCATCCCAGTTAAACGGCAGAAGTTGGATGTGGGAGATTATAGCTGCTTTATTCCTGCCAATCCGGAGTTGGGGCTATTCCGGGATTTATATCTAAATACGGCTGTTGAACGTAAAGCCAATATTGATGAAATTTGCGGGAATTTGAGGAAAGACACGCAGCATGCTTTTGAAAATGAATTAATACGGGCGCAAAAATGCAAATTTGTTCTGTTTGTAGAGCAGTTGGACTTTGATGAAAAACTCAGTAGGCATGAATATAGGAGCCAATATGATCCGAAGGCATTAAAGGCTCGACTTGAATCCTTGAAGGCCAAATACAATTTTGAAATCGTACCTATGGCGAAAAATGCTATCGGTCATAATATCTATCATCGTTTTTATTATCAGGCAAGACATTATTTAAAAAATGGGGTGTTTTAATGATACCTAATCATACACGCAAAGCATTACTGGACGAGCTGGAATATCTCATAGAGACAAATGGCAATCCCGTTCGAATGAATGAGATTCGTCGGATCTTGAAAAAGCACAGGAATAAAAGAAAAAAATGAGCGTTGCCCGAATGGATTTAATGCAACTGATAGTATCAATCGGGTTGATGTTACAGCAAATAAGTAAATTGTGGAGGGCAGCAGCATGAGTAAACTTTCACGCCATGATATCCAAAAACTCGAAGACTATTGGATAAACCTAAATGAATATAAAAAACAACTGAGGTTCCGTGAGTGGGAACTCCTGAACGCTCATAAGGAAACAGATTGTAATGTTGGGGGTAGACGTAGTAGCAATATAAGCGATACGACAGCACAGAAGGCAATTGTATTGGCCGAAGATACGTTATATCAGAATTTAAAACGAATCGTTTCTACAATTGAAACACTGTATGAGGAACTGGATACAGATCAACGAACGATTGTCGATATGCGATACCGTGATAAATCAGAGTGTTATGAGTGGCAGCATATTGGCGATGCCCTATATATGTCTGTTCAGCGAGTATTGCGTAAGCGGAATGCATTGATTGATGAAACGGCTAGAAGATTGGGGTGGGTATAGATGACAAGGATATTAGACGCTTGTTGCGGCAGCCGAATGTTCTGGTTCGATAAGCAGCATGAGGATGCGCTATATATGGATATACGCGAAGAAGAATCTATCCTGTGCGATGGTCGACGATTGATAGTTAAACCAGACTTGGTAGCCGACTTTAGGGAAATGCCATTTCAAAACGAAAGCTTCCATATGGTTGTTTTTGATCCACCACACTTGGTGAGAGCTGGAGAAGATTCCTGGCTTTCTAAAAAGTACGGGAAATTGAATGAGGCAACATGGCGCATGGATTTAATGCAGGGGTTTGATGAGTGTATGCGTGTTTTGAAGCCAAATGGTACGTTAATTTTCAAATGGAACGAGGACCAAATTTCACTCAAAGAGGTTTTAGAATGCTTTGGCCACAAACCATTATTCGGAGATAAACGAAGCAAAACTCATTGGTTAGTATTTATGAAATAATGCGTAATTGTGCCATATAGCGAATTACGCAAAAATCTGTAGTAAATTAATATCGTGATAGTTTTGCAGAGAGCTATTATACGCGTTGTAGAATCCTCCTTTCAGCATGAGGCCGTACAATTTAGTACGGTCTTATGTATTGTTGATTGAAATAGACGGGCAGAATAATATAATCACAAAAAATAATCAAATTCTCCTAAAGCAAGCGATAACAGATTTTAGTTCACAACGTACTATATGCCCGTCTGTTTGAGTTAATAAATCAAACTACCATTTAAGTCACATCAATTACGATGTGGCTTTTTATTATGTATCAAAATCCTATCACACAGTTAATCATCTCCGGTATATGATTAGTGTGAAAGGTGGTGGTACAGATGGATTTAATCAGCGTTGTACAAAATCATAAACACGCCAAAAATGATAAGACGTTTAAGGAATTACTTGAAACAAAACATGCAGGGTTTGAAAACGGCTGGTCAGTAGAAAATGGTAAGGTTGTATTTTGGCATAGTCCGACAGTAAAGTTAGAGGACAATCCTTTACGCTCACCTGCAAAGTATGTATGGGAAGTAATCGATGGAGAAGTCAAAGCGTTTAACGGTAGAGCGTTAGAATTTGAAAAATAATTAATACATAAAAGTCGCATTTACTACGAGTTGCGGCTTTTTATTATGAATATTTCCATAATCACTTGCTTTGCAGTACTATACATGGTACTAAAATAATGAGGTGAGAAACATGGAAAATCAAAA
>DEQI01000302.1 GCA_002360295.1 Planococcaceae bacterium UBA3370 | reverse complement strand
AATTTATTTAGCTAGGTAAATAATTGGAGGTTGTTTAGATGAATCCACTTTTTCATATACTTTTTCAGCAGCAACGTATACTAGTCAATAAATTAAATGAGGTATTAAAGAAACACGATTTATACCATTCACAATGGACAATTCTTTTTGTACTGTACAAGCAAGGACCAATGACATTAACAGCCATTTGGAAATATTTAAATGTTGAAGCCCCAACTGTCACACGTACTGTTGCGAGATTAGAGCAATTAGGATGGGTAAAAAGAGAAATAGGGATGGATAAGCGTGAGAAAATTGTTTCTCTAACCGAAAAAGCGCTTGCTGCATTTCCAAGTATTGAAGATACCATTGTTCAGTATGAGGAAGAAATGGTACGACATCTAGATGAATCTGAACAACAACAATTAGTCGCCTTATTGCAAAAGATGAAAGGTTGATTAGATGGATTCGCAAAATCAAATATTTACAAAGCGTTTTATTAGTTTATTTTTTACTAATATGGCTGTTTTCTTTGTATTTTATGGACTAGTTTCGACACTGCCACTTTATGCGATTGGTGCTCTTGGGCGTACTGATGAGGATGCAGGCTTGCTCGTAACAGTATTTTTAATTTCGGCCATTATCGTGCGTCCTTTTAGTGGTAAATTGCTTGATATTTTTGGCAAAAAACGGATGCTAATTACGAGTGTTGTTTTTTATTTCCTTTGTACAATTCTATATATTATTGTTAAACCATTTGTTTTATTATTAGCAGTACGTTTTATCCAAGGTATTTGGTTTAGCATTGTCACTACGGCTGCAGGCTCTTTAGCTGCCGATATCGTCCCTGAAAATCGCAAAGGAGCAGGATTAGGTTACTTTACTATGTCAACGAATTTAGCGGTCGTTATTGGGCCATTCGTTGGGCTATTACTAATTCAACATTTTAGCTATAATATTTTATTTATCGTGCTAAGCATTATCGTACTACTTGGTAGTCTGATTGCATTAACGATCAAAACGGATGACTTACCTATTCCAAATAACGTTAATCGCTCGTTTAAATTTACTTTCAATGACTTATTTGAACGGAAAGCATTACCGATTGCGTTTTTAGCCAGTCTAGTTGCTTTTGCCTATTCAAGTGTTCTTTCGTTTATATCAATTTATGCAGAGCAACAAGATTTATTGTCTGTTGCAAGCTATTTCTATGCAGTATTTGCAGCCGCCATGTTAATTACACGTCCTTTTACAGGGAAAATATATGATCAAAAAGGACCAAAATATGTTATTTTACCAGCTTTTATCCTATTTTCTGTTGGATTATTTATATTATCGATGTCGAGCGGTGCTGTATTATTTTTAACGGCCGCCATTTTTATTGGTATTGGCTACGGTACATTAACGACAAGTTTTCAGTCGCTCGCAGTGCAATCTACCGTTCATCAACGAAGTGGATATGCAACGGCCACGTACTTTACATTGTTTGATTTTGGTATAGCAGTTGGCTCGTATATTTTAGGTGTAATTGCGGTACAATTAAATTATGCAACTGTTTATATGATTGCAGCTTTAGTGTTAGTGTTTGTATTTTTCATTTATATGTTTATGTTTTTAAAAAGAAAATAAAAAGTAGATGTACGGGTTTCTCGTACATCTACTTTTTTTGAATCGCCTCACGCGCCAGGGCATCTGCAGCACGATTTTCTTTTTCAGGTATCCATTTAATAAAAAATAATTCGAACTGTTGTATGAGTGTTAGAGCTCGTTCTAACAAAGGTTTGAATTGCTCATTTTTCACGTAACATTTTTCTATAGAAGCAACGACTATTTTTGAGTCAGATCGTAAAGATATAAGCGTAGCATTTAATTTCATTGCTTCCTCAAGTCCGCGAATTAGTGCAGTAAATTCCGCAATATGATTATTTGTTTCACCAATATATTCACTAATTTTTATGTGGTGTCCTTCGCCTTTAATGAAAATTCCTATAC
The DNA here is from genome assembly GCA_002360295.1 of Planococcaceae bacterium UBA3370. Taxonomy (GTDB): domain Bacteria; phylum Bacillota; class Bacilli; order Bacillales_A; family Planococcaceae; genus Metasolibacillus. The sequence goes on along the minus strand of DEQI01000302.1, from coordinate 13,119 downwards.
CACTAGGGCCAGGATTACCTGCACTAGCACCATCAATGTAAATTTCTAACATAATATACTCCTATGTGGCTCTTCACCAAGCTTATGGTTCATTTTTTACTCTTGACAGCGAGCTTTTCTGAGACGTCAGCACGCATGTTAATATGCGGTGCCCTATATCGTAACCACGACATTTTGGTGATGAAAATCCTATGTTTAGTCTGTATGTCTATTATAGCAGAAATGGGTATGTGAATGGACAAATGAAATTAGACAGTAGTACAATATAAAAATGTTATTTTGAAAAAGGGGGATGCGAAAATGAATAAGGTGTCGGTTATGAAAGAAATAGATGAAATTACAGACACATATTGTACAGAGTGTCCTATACTACGTGATCTTCGAAAACAGCGTGGGAAACCTGGCGCACATAAGTTTTGTATTGACTTATGTACTGTAGGTGAACAACTTCAGTTTTTGGGTCAAGAATTAATGAAAATATATGAGAAATAATTTTTGTAATTTTAGTTGAAAAATGATAATTTTTTGATATACTAGTAGTGTATTTCTTTTGTTAGTCCATGTTTTGGGGATTGGTACTCTCCAAAAAAATACTAACAGCTCTTTTTTGACGGAGTGGTTACCGTTGAAAAGTTTCCTGCAGTAACGTCAAGTTTCTGCCATGGGCGTAAGCAATTTCGACAAGCTCGATATTGTTTGCGCTTTTTTTACTAAAAAAATACAATAATGAGTTCGTAAAATAGGGAAGAATAAGAGGGGAAAGATTCTAGGTCTCATAACATTTTTAGATTGGGGCTCATTAACGCAGCCCCTTATCATTAATTTAAATTACCTGAACTAATAATTAACGTTTCGACTTTTAAATCTATTGTTAGCTTACTAATCGTCTCCTCTGTCATTTCTTTTGTCCATTTCCCCTTGTAGTACATTCGAAAATTTTCACTTAATCCTATGGGATCCACTTTTTGTTCTTGGAGTTTATCTAAAAAACGGGTAATGTTTTCTTCGAGTTGTTTACTAATATCAGTTTCGAGTTTTGATAGGCGTTCTAAATTGTTTAGAGTATCATATCTTTCACCTTTATATTCCACAAGAGAACCTTTAATATTTAATGATATGGTTAGTTTAGGAGAGTTGAAATTTTTGTTGCTTTTAATGCGTACATTACTTTTAACTAAATCCAGCATTAATTTTTCTTTCCCATGGCCTTGGTGTAGTTCAAGTGGGAGAGGGGCAAGTTTTTTTTTCTCCTGAAGATATTGCATATAGAGCGCATCATCAGGTGATATAATTTCAATCATATGATCATGTTTAAATAAAGCGACTCCTAAAATGTCAATTTTATCTCCTTTTTTTTCTATTACAGGAACCATAGGGTTAAGTACTGGGTTTGTGGCACTATAAATATAATCGTGAATGTTCGTATTTGGGTTAAATGCTGTGTTAATCGTAGGTTCTAGTAAATCATTTAAATAAAAGTTAATATTAGGTTTACTCGGATAATTGGCATTCAGCAGTTCCTTCACAGTGCCTTTTACAACTGCTATTAAAACTTTATCGCCAGATTCAGGATTTCGGTATAAAAACTCCATTATTTTTTTTACCTTTCCTTTTTGGGCATAATCTTCATTAATCAAAATTACACGTAATTGGTTGAAGAGAATTTTTTTATCTGATTGTGCTTCTATGTCGATAATCCCTTTCGCAATTAAATCAGTAGAAACGGTAAAAACTTCTGTATCTTCCTGAGCATTTGGAGAATATTGGGGGATAGCCACACTTAAGTTTACATTCGATTCATCCAAATAATCTAGTCCCATAATGCCAACTAAACCAATATCCTCTAAAGAGGTTTTATCTTCTTTTTTGGCACAGCCAGCAATCATAAAAATCGCACTTAAAGTAGTGGTTAACAGCACTCGGGTGAATTTCATGGTTGCACCTTCTTTTTTCGAAATAAATAGAACAAATTCAAAAGCATTGGCCAAATGATTACTACATACGCAAGATAGTTATTGGCAATAAATATTTTTTGTTGATACTCACGAGGTAAAGGCAATATCGCGATTATGAAAATAATAATAGCCAGAATATATATATAATTTTTCTTTTGTTTGGTAAATAATGATTCAATGCCCAATTTTGCACTCCATAAATAGACAGCAACAGTTGTTAAGATTAAAAATACCCACAATGTGACACCTAGAATATCGAACCTTTCTACAAAAGAAAGTTCTCCAGCTTTAAATACACTTAATAAAGAATACTCAATATGTTTCAACTGCCATTCGGAGAAATACATAACACTTACTATGACGGTAATATAACAAAGACATATGCTAATCCAAATCCCTATTGTTGCGTGTTTAAACGCCTTTTTTTGATCCTGAATATACGGGAAATAAAACATAATTAATTCATAACCAAAAATGGTTAGATACCCTGTTTTAAAGGCATTAAAAAATTCACTACTACTGAAATTAAATAAAGGTAAAAAATGACGTATATCTCCTTTTGCAATGGCCCAATTAGTGAAATAAAAAATACCAATCGTTAAAAAAAAGGACAATATACAAAATCGTGCAATAGATTTTATACCACCATTTACAATATAAATAAGCAATAGTATTAAAAGGAGAACAGGCATTGTAATTGTTTGTTCTGGTAGAGCATTACTTTGTATAAGATGCATGTATTTATAAATAACCCCTGCAATTAACAGTGTATAATGTAGGATTATGAATAAATTAATAACTCTTCCTAATCCTTTCCCTAATAATATTTCATTAATACGAAATAAGTTTTCATTAGGAAATTTAGTATGAAGCCAGATGATCGGCCAAAGTGTCAAGGTTGCAATGAGCCCAAATAGAAGAGGGAAAAGTAATTGACTATAGCCTACAGCGCTGAGGTCACGAGGTAACGTCAGTATTCCTGTACCTACCATTGCACTTTGCACTAAAAAAATGACATGATATCTGTTTAACAGTTTTTCCTTATGTGAACTCATTAGAACCTACCACACTTCCGTAAATCGTTTTACTTTTTTTGTGCTCTTGAAACGCCTTTTCGATTATTTAAATATTTTGTTGGAAATCTAACAATACTGTCCAACAAATCCGTAGCTTTCCTTGGAATAAGCGGTGTCATATAAGGTGTGCCTAGCGTATTCAAATTGAGTAAATGAGCAAATAGCCAAGCAAAAGCGATCATCTGTCCAAACATCCCGAAAAAACCAGCCGATAAAATAAAAATATAACGAACAAATCGGCTCGTGTTACTCATTAAAAAAATGGGAGGGAGAAAAGATAGTAAGGCAGAAATAGCAACTAACACAATAAGAATATTACTTACTAAACCTGCTTCCACGGCTGCAGTGCCAATGACAATACCGCCTACGATACCAATGGTTTGTCCGACTTTATCAGGCATCCGTGATCCAGCTTCTCTTAATACTTCTATAATTAATTCCATCAACAACACTTCAATGAGTGGTGGAAATGGAACCTTACTTCTTGATTCCTGTAAATTTAATAAAAGTTCATAAGGAAGAAGCTCTGGATGGAATGTCAAAGCTGAAATATAAGCAGGCGTAATCATGATGGTCAGAAAAAAGCCAAAAAAACGAAGCATTCTTAACAGGGACGCCATTGTCCAACGGTTATAATAATCTTCAATGGAAGTAAACATTTCAAAGAACGATGTAGGACAAACAATAGCAGCTTGGCTATTATCCATAAAAATAACGATTCTGCCATCAAGGAGATATTGACTAATACTATCTGGTCGGACACTCATGTAATACTGAGGAAAAGGGGATAAAGGGTTATCCTCAATCGCTTGCATTAACTGGGAAATATCAGTGAAAATCGGATAATGAATTTTATCAAGGCGCTCTCGTAACATATTTAAGTTTTCTTTATTTACGAGGTCTTCGATATAGAACATAGTAATTTTAAAATTGGTGTCAGTTCCTAAAATGCGATCTTCATTTTTAAGCATAGGATTTCGTATGCGTCTTCTAACTAATGAAATATTCGTCTCTAATGATTCTGTAAATGCATCTTGTGGTCCAATCACGGTTGATTCGGTTTTCGTATCTGTTATTGCACGTGTTGGAGCACTATAAGTGTCAAGAGATAGTAATTCATGTGTCTTGTGAAAATACATCAGTGTATGACCACCAGTGATTTTTGCCACAATACCCTTAAAATTTTTCAAATCGACGACTTCCGCTAATTGATGTATCTGTTCAATAGAATGAGCTAAAGGTTTTAAAACAACTTCTTGTAGCATCATCTTTTCAACCATTGAAGCGGAAATGATGGTCGTAACAACACCCTCACTTGTCATGATGTCTTTGAAAACGACATCTTTAATTTGGTTAGTAAGGATCTTTAAAGCTTTAACCGTTTCCTCAGCTAAAACTCCTTCCAACGTAGGAGCTTTTTTATACCATTTATTCACTTTCGTGGTACGTACCAACTTATATTTCAAAGTACCACACGCCTTTCTATATAATAGATACTTTTAGATTGTTCATTTTTTGAATAAAAATGTATTAAAATTTTATGTTTTTCTTTCATCATTGTGCCCAAAAAAGAAAAATATCAACAAGCTATTTATACTAAAGTACATATCTAACCTGTTCGTGAAACGGCACTCATGATGAATCATTTTTCAACCGTTCTTTTAGATGAACGAAATTTTCTTGCTTCACTGACCTTATATTTACGCAAAAAAAAGCCGCCTCAATAAGTTGAGACGACTATCAACAGGTTTCTATTAGACAGTTACGGCTTGATAAGCAAGTAAATCTTGGTAGTATTTATTTAAAGATGAGGCAGACACGCCGAAGCCTTCTGCAATTTCTTTTACAGTAAACGCAGCACCATCAAATAATTGAAGCTCTTGACCAAAACGAATAGCACCTGCTGCTATTGCTGCTGCTTTACGAGCAGTTGGCTGTTGCTCCACTAAATAATCTTCTAATACAATAATAAGCCTTTCAGGATTGCGACCTCGCTCTTCTAAAAAGCTCTTTGTTTGCTCTAATACATCTGCCTCAAATGGAGTAAATTCCTCACCTGCATAGCCACCATCAACTAACTGCATCCAGAAATTTAAATGATTTTCTTTTAAGTAATCCTGTACAGGAATGTTTTGATTATATCCTTTAGCAAATCCATCGAATATTTTTGCGTGAGTAGCAGGGAAGAAGATGAGTGTAGAAACAGCTAGTCTATGTGTTTCTTGTTCAGAGCCATCTGGTAATATGAATGCGAACACTTGCATGCCTTCTGGAATTGGTTTATTGTTCTCGCGGCGGATCATATAGCTTTCTTGAGTTAAAGTATGAGTAGCTTTAAAATATCGCTCCTCTACTACTTCTACTTTACCTATAAACAGTTGCGGTTGCATCCAATTTGATAATAATTCGATTGTAGAAGGACGAACCATTTTCTTAATAGTACGTTTTAAATAGCTTGTCCAAATGTCAGGTCGTACGTGGAAGAAAAACTCATCTAAAGCAATTGCTTCAATAAGCTCTCTTTGTAAATGAGATTGTAGCTTTGATTTCCATGTCTGTACAAGCTGGTAATATTCACGTACATCCTTTCGTTCCGGGTAAGCTACATAAAAGTTTTGTAGTACGGCCTCGATCTCTTCATTAAAAACAGAAGTAGTCGTAGCTTGTTCTTTTCCTTCACAGCATTTTTTATATTTTTTGCCGCTACCACATGGGCATGGGTCATTACGTCCTATCATATCGTCACACTTCCTTTGAATTCTAGTAATATTAATGAAAAAAACACATAGTTAATAATAACGCTTGTTCGATTACTTGAAAACTGATTGTCTATTTAGAATAGTCGTACTATAGCATGCTATAATACTATATGAGAATCTAATAGGAAATAGAACAATAAATGATGGCAATAATTTTAGAAGTAATTGTTGAACTAGGAGATTTACATAGGTAAATTTAATAGAGTAGCGAAAACAACATTAAAATGTAAATTGCTGTTATTAGTGATTTCCGTTACGCCAGCGTGCTTTCCTGGGGGCGTCCGATGAGCGGCTTGAGGCAACAGATGTTTTGTGTAGCGAAAGCGAAGCGTCAGCTACAGGATGTTGTTCACGAAGGCGTTGCCGCTGTCGCTTTGCTTTCGCGTAATTAAATTGTCACACGATGTGACGATTTTAGCCTTCGTTCCTATTTCACGCTAATCCCCAAGGAGTCACGCTCGCTTCACTCTTTATGATTCCATAAAAAAGACAGAATCATTGAAACTTGATTCTGCCTAATCATAAAATTAGATTGTTTTATGCTTTGTAGTCGTACTCTTATTTAATGTGCGAATCTGAGTGAATTGCTCTAATTGAGCAATGATATTCCCTAATAAAATAAATGCACCACCAATTAGTAATTGTGTCGTCACGTATTCATCTAAAAAAATGATGGCAAACAGAGAGGCGAAAATAGGTTCTAATGAAAATATTAAGCCAGTATTTGTAGGAGTTGTATACTGTTGTACAACAGATTGTGCAACGAAACAAAAGGCACTACATATAATGCCTAAACCTAAAATAGCAATCCAGCCATTCATTGTTGTCGGTACTTGAGGTGTTTCAAATATTAAACAGAGTATAAAAGCAAATACACCTGAAAATCCCAACTGGTAAACTCCATAAGCAATAGAATCAACTTGTTTCGTAAATGAGCTATTTAATACTAAATAAATGGAATAGCTTATAGCTGCAATGGCTACTAAAATGTCCCCTATTTGAAAAGATAAGGATTCTTTCAATGTGAGCACTGTTATACCGCTCATCGTCATAATAATAGCAATTCTTACTGCCCGGGAAGGGAGTTTTTTGTTCAAAACACTTGTAATAATCGGTACAAGTACTACTGTTAAGCTTAATATAAATCCTGCATTGGAAGCAGAAGTTGTTTTCAGGCCGAATAATGAAAGAGCAAAAATTAAAAAGAGCAAAAAGCCTTGAATACTTGAGAAAATAATCAGCCTTAAATTGATTTTCAACATTTTTTTATAAAATAATAGGCCAGCTACTGCAAAGGCTATTAAACAGCGTAGTGCTACGATATTGAATACTTCTAATGAGTCTAACCCCATTACCATAAATGTGTAAGACATTCCCCAAAAAAGTGTTACAATGACCATTAATATATTTGCTTTATTTTGTATATTCATATTCTCACCACTTTACATTTCAAACTGTTATAACACAGTATAACAGTTTGAGGTGTGATTAGTAAAACGAATGTTTATAATGGATAAGATGAAAATAATTCATGTAAGAAGGGGTGTATCATGAGCTTAGTTAAATATGAAATTTTAAATAAAGTAGCGGAAGTGCAAAGTTTCACTGAAGCTGCCCAATTATTAGGATTGACCCAATCTGCGGTAAGCCATGCGATTTCTAGCTTGGAGAAGGAATTTGGTTTTGCCTTAATTCACCGTAGCCGAAATGGTGTAAAGCTTACAACGGATGGTCAAACAATGCTGCTCGCTATGAGAAATGTATTACAAGCGGAAGAACTACTACAGCAAGAAGCAGCCAATATTTTAGGTGTTACAAAAGGCTCTGTTCGTATAGGCTTAATTTCTAGTATTTCAACAAAATGGATGCCGAACATTATACGTATTATGGATCAAAATTATCCTGGTATTAAAATTACGTTAAGAGAAGGAGATTATTATGAAATCGAGCAATGGCTAATTAATGGAGAAGTAGACTGTGGATTTTTAAATCGAACGAGCTCAAAGCAATTTAATTTTATGCCACTAAAAAGAGACAATCTTCTCTGTATTGTATCTTCCAAAAGTCCGCTTTATTATAAAGAGGAAATAGATATGAATGAAATCGTTCTTGAGCCTTTCATCATGCCTTCTTATCGGGGAATGAATGATGTTGAAACGACATTTGAAAAGCATGGTCTTAAACCATCCATTCGATTTGAACTATTTGATGAGCAAGGTATTATTTCGATGGTTGAGCATCATTTAGGTATTTCTATGTTACCGAAGCTTGTCTTATCACAATTACCTTCGAATGTTCGGGCAATTCCTTTAAAGCAGGAGAGCTTCCGAACAATTGGATTATCTACTAAACAATCATTATCCCCAGCCGCGCAAAAATTTGTTGAAGTACTTAAGCAATGGTTAGAGAATAATGAAGAAAAATAAACGAATGAATAGGGGAGAACAGGATGTTGCAAGGCAAAACAGTCGTTATTACAAGTGGGGGTACTCTTGAGAAATGGGATCAAGTGCGCGGTCATACAAACTTATCAAAAGGAATTATAGGATGTTATTTAGCAGAAGCAGCTATAGACGCAGGGGCAAATGTCATTTATTTGCATGGTTATTTTGCTAAATTGCCTGCTCGTATTCAGCAAATGCGTCAAATAAGCTTTGAAGGAATTGCTCATTTAGGAGAGCAACTAAAAACATTATTGCAGCAAGAAAAAATTGATATTGTCATAATGGCGGCAGCAGGATCTGACTGGGTAATCGATAAAGTATTGGATCAATCGGGCAATGAACTAACGGAGCAAGGAAAAATGCCCTCAGATGAACCGCCGATTATTCATTTTAAAAAAGCGCCAAAAATATTACCAGAAATAAAAAAATGGGCGCCACATGTTACATTAGTAGGGTTTAAATTAGAAGCAACATCGGACGTTGAGTTTTTACTTCATCGAGCAAGACTGCGTATGGAATCTGCTAATGCTGCTATGATGGTGGCTAATAGTTCTCTCTCATTATATGGCAATGGGGAACCGCATTTTATTGTGAAGCAGTCTGGCGAGGTTATTCAAGTAGATGGAAAAGAGGCAACAGCTCATACTTTAATGAGAGAATTATCTCGTTCATGTTGAAAATAATCTTTTGTATTCAGAAAATTTAGCCTTTTCTATAATAACTATTACATGTATAATTTTGGAGGGAATATAGTGTCAATTCAAAGTGTGAAGCATCATTTTAAACAACTAAATTTCGAAGAGCATATTTTAGAATATGAAGAAAGCAGTGCGACTGTTGAACAAGCTGCAAATGTCCTTGGTGTTATACCCGCTCGGATTGCCAAAACATTATCTTTTCATGCTGCAAAAGAAGGGGCATTATTAGTTGTAGCCGCTGGGGATGCGAAAGTTGATAATGCAAAGTTTAAAGCAACTTTTGAAACAAAAGCGAAAATGTTGTCGGCAGATGAAGTTGTTTCCTATACAGGACATCCTATTGGTGGCGTGTGCCCATTTGGCCTTGCTACGGATGTACCTGTCTTTTTAGATGTATCACTAAAACGTTTTGTTTCTGTTTTTCCTGCGTGTGGTAGTGCGAATTCAGCAATTGAGCTTTCTTGTGAACAACTAGAGCAGTTTTCAGCTGCAAAAGACTGGGTAGATGTGTGTAAGGCATGGAATGAATCATTAACATAGGGGGTAATGAGGATGTATGAGCTAGATCATATTGTTCATTTTGTCAATAAACCGGAGCAAGCGATGGAGGACATGGTGGCAAACGGCTTACATGTTGTAGAAGGGGGACATCATGAACAGTGGGGAACGTATAATGTCCTCAGTTATTTTGGTTCCAAGTACATTGAGTTTATCGGTATTCATGATAAGAAAAAGTTTGTAGAAGCAACTAAGGCACCTTACACTTTACATGAAACATATGAGAAAAGTGGAATAATTAATGGTTTTAGTCGATTAGCTATTCGTACCAATACGATCCAGCAAGATGCGCAGATGTTTCGAGAGATTGGGTTAGAAGTTTACGGACCAGAGCATTTTTCTCGTACTCGTCCAGATGGTTCAATTGTAAGTTGGCAGCTATTACATATTGGTTATAAAGATCAGCGAATGGCTTTCCCATTTTTTATACAATGGGATCAATCAAATGAAGAGCGAGAAAATGAAAATAAAGAACGTGGAATTGCTGCACCTCATGCTATAGGGAATGTGAATTTAACAGAAATTGTTTATTTAGTAGATCAGCTCACTTATGTGAAAAAACTTCAATTATTAGGTGGATTTAAATATGAGGAAATGTTTAGTGAAAGTTTAAATGCACATATTCTCATTATTCATTTGCCTAATGTGATCATTAAGTTTTATTGTCCATGTGGAGAGGGACCGATTTGGGATGCCGTTTTAACGAATGGACTTGGGATACAGTATATTACATTTACTGGTGCAATAGAGGAAAAAATCATAGACTATGAGAATGCTCGCTATATATTTTTGAAATAGCGTCAATAATAGATATATGATTTTTACATCGATTGAGAAAGTAATTACATGCTAGCTCATTGGATCTATCACAAATGTACTGGCAACCATGAGTGATAAAAGCTCAAATAAAGATTATATGGTTGAGAAAAATAATCGAAACAAAAAAACGCTTGCGAGTGGAAGATACCTACATCCATTTACAGGCGTTTTGTTATTAACGTGGCAAAATATCTTTATATTCTTTCCGTATAGCATCTAACATTTCGAGTTTTTTCATCGATTGTTCAGACATCTTTTTCCCGACGGCAATGATCATATTTTCTACAATAAATGTTGGAGCAATCATAGAATGGAACTCCCAAAGCTCACCTCGACTTGCAAATAGCAAGTAATCTGCATACAAACTAAAATCAGTTACTAAACAATCTGTCACGATAATTGCCTTCATACCAAGCTTTTTAGCGTGTGTAAGCAATATTTGCGATTCAGGATGTAATTTCACAAAACCAAACATTAATAACACATCATTACTTTCGAAATGAACGAGTGTTTCGTAAATTTCATGGCCACTCTTTTGCAACATTTTAATGTTTACACCGAAACGAGTTAAACGGAAATTGAACAGACTCCCTAACCCTTCGGAAGGGCCTGGACTGTAAACATAAATCGTTTTCCCCTTAATTATTGCTTCAACTGCTTGTTGAAACACTTCTTCATTAAACTCCGCAACCGTTTTTTCTAAATGTTTAATACTTGTTGCGATCATTTGGGCTTGTATGGAACTTGAATCAACCTGTTTCATCATATTTTCTAACTTATTAGCAGGCGAGATCATGATACTTTCTTGAAAACTGTTTTTATATTCTTTAAAGTTTTTAAATCCAATTTTGCGCCAGAAACGTGAAACAGTCGCATTACTAATTTGCAATTCTTTTGCTAGTTCATCTTCCGTTTTATTTAATATGGTAATGCCGTTTTTTGAAATATAATCAGCAATCGTTTTTTCGTTCGGTGTTAAATCATACTCTAGAAAAAGTTTTTCACTCATTCTTTGCCTCCAGTCTTTTTTTATTTATAACATAAACTTCTGTAGAGATGAAAAAAATTTCTCATTTTATAAAATAAGAAAAATAATTTACATATACTTAGCAATAAATCCACATGCCATTAACAATGACAATTTATTCTAAATATATCAACAAAGGAGGTAAATAAAAGATGTCCATTCAAAAAGCCTATCAATTAACACAGTCTCAAAAAATGATGGTATTTATTTTATCCATGTCGCTTTACGGTTTATCCAACATGTTTACAGAGTTAATACCTTCTGTGCAATTAGGGTTTATTGAATTATCCGTAGAGTACTTTGCCTTTATACCTTTAACATTATGTATTTTATTTCACCCATTTTACGCTGCAATCGGTGCTTCATTAGGAGAAATTATTTTTGGTGAATTAATGCTAGGGCAGTTTGGCGGTATTGGGGAAGTAGAAAAGTTTATCACATTCTCTCTTGGGATGTTTATTGCGGGTACGCTAGTAAGAAACCCACTTAACCGTAGACAAATATCAATAGCGGTATTTGCAGGTTTACTCGTTCATCATTTATTAGGGACGATTGTAGATATAGGGAAAGTGTGGATCGGTGTAGAGGAGTTTGAGGCTGTATCTGGTTTAGCGGAAAGTATTGTTATTGTGGAGGGTGTGGCTTTATTCAATGACATTCTATTTTCTGGCATACTGTTTGCATTACTACCAACATTATATTTAGTACCTCGCTTATACGGGAAAATTGAGCCATTGTTGGGGATGAAACCACGTAATAACAAAATAAAGTATTCGTTTGGCGAAATAATAACACCGAAGCTTATCGTCCTTTCGATTCTTTTATCTGTTATTGCAATTGGCTCTGAGTTTTTATCTGAAACAGATTGGGCGTTTGGGGAATGGGAGCCTGAGTTTTTAGACATGTTTGGACAATGGTTTATTTTTATACCGATACTAGCTGCAGCTATGCTTGCGTTCATCATTATTAAAATCATGCGCTCTAAATCTAAAAGTTCGAAGGAGTTAGAAAATATTGGGTAAGCCGATTATTCAGATGAAAGATGTCACTTTTTCATATCCAGGAACGGAAAGAAAAGTGCTAAATAAAGTAAATATGACGATTCAAGAAGGTGAATTTGTTGCCATCATTGGTGGGAATGGGTCAGGTAAGTCGACTTTATGCAAAACGTTTAACGGACTGGTCCCTCAATTTTATGTAGGTGATTTTGAGGGGGAAGTCATAATTGAAAATCGAAATGCTTCACAGTTTTCTGTAGCGGAGCTTTCAAAAGACATCGGATATGTATATCAAGATTTTGAAAATCAAATTATGCGACCGACTGTGATTGATGATGTGTCCTTTGTGCCACTGAATTACGGTTTATCTGATTATAAAGAAAGAGGGATGTGGGCACTTGAAGTGACAGGCCTCACATCCCTTGCGAATGAGTATATATGGGAGCTAAGTGGGGGCCAAAAACATTTACTAGCCATTGCTGGTGTTCTATCTATGAAACCGAAGATAGTAATTGTTGATGAACCGGTTGCTCAATTAGACCCACAACATGCAGAGGAAGTTTACAAAGTACTCAAAAAGTTAAATGAAGAGCTAGGGATGACGGTAATTGTCATTGAACATCATACCGAGTACATCGCAAATTATTGTCATTCTGTTTTAATGATGGATCAAGGGCAAGTTTTATGGAAAGAGCCAGTGAAATTGGCATTATCAAAAGTAGAAGAGCTTGTGCAGTACCATATATATCCTCCTCAGGTGACGCAAGCAGCTCATGTGCTGAAAG
>DEQI01000205.1:15802-21781 GCA_002360295.1 Planococcaceae bacterium UBA3370 | reverse complement strand
CAGTTTGACATTATTCGCGCCATCTCAAAAATTTTAAATTTTGAACAACAAGTAGTATTAGAAGCTTTTGAAATGGTAGAACAGCAAATGAAGCAGTCTGTAGAAGAAGAAAAGTCAAGAGTAAGCCAATCGATTGTTTTCGCTACTGAAAATTTAGCATCTATTTCAGAACAGACAAATGATTCCTTTCAACAACTGACAAATCAATCTGAAGAAGTGACGAGCCATGTCAAAGATGCGATTTGTATTTCAAATGAAGCAAAAGTACAGGCAGCTGAAGGGAAAACGCAAATTCAGCAGCAATCTCAGCATATGCAACATATAATTGAGTCTGTGGAAGACATTGCAGAGGAAGTACAAAAACTTGTGAATAATTCAAATGAAATGGAAACAATCGTAAGCATCGTTACGAATATAGCGGATCAAACGAATTTATTGTCTTTAAATGCAGCAATTGAAGCAGCTCGTGCAGGTGAGGCAGGGAAAGGATTTAGTGTTGTAGCGAGTGAAGTCCGAAAACTGTCAGAGCAGACGAAACAATCTACTGAAAGCGTGGCATTGCTTTTAAAAAATACGACTGAACAAACGGAGAAGCTGAACTTTTTGATGGACCGAATCCAAACAGCGGTATCCTCCGGTGAAGAAAGTATGTTAGCAACAGAAAATCGCTTCACTCAAATTTTATCGGCTATGGAAGAGACACAGAAAAAAAATACGCTGATGGAAGTGAAGGTCGATAAGATTGCTGAAGTTATTCAGCAATTATGCAATGACTTTGGAGAAGTTACCTTATCTGTTGATTCATTAACATCTGCTACGCAAAATTTAGATGCTATGACACTTCGTTGTAATTGAATAAATGTGAAAAAGGATTGTCTAAACGACAGTTCTTTTTTTGTTGTCTATTGAAGGAATAACTATTATTTGACTAAAACGTTTATACTAAGGATTAGAGAAATAATGTGTGGAAGGAGAGGATACGATGAAAACAGTCGTTGTAGTTGGTGGTGGCATTACGGGGCTATGTACGATGCATTATGTGACGAAACAAATGCAGGAAAAAGGGATAGAAGCGCGCCTCATATTAGTGGAGGAAAATACATATTTGGGTGGGAAAATACACTCTGAGTATACTGAAGGATTTATAATGGAAACAGGTGCTGACTCGATTGTTGCACGTCATCCAGGCGTATTAGAGCTAGTACGTGAACTGCAATTTGAAGAGGAGCTTGTGTATAACGAAACAGGTATTTCATATATTTATACGAACAATGAGTTGCATGCTATTCCAGCTGGATCAACATTTGGTATCCCGATGAGTGAGGAATCGTTAATGGCAAGCACTCTCCTATCAGAGCAAGCGAAGCAACGTGTATTACAAGATCCTACAATTCCGAACGAAAGATTTACGAAAGAAAGCTCTATTGGCGAATTTTTAGAGTATTTTTTAGGTGAAGAGATAGTACGAAAGCAAATTGCTCCTGTGTTAGCGGGGGTTTATTCAGGTGATCTGTATCAACTGTCACTCGCTTCCACATTACCTTATTTAGTAGATTATAAAAATAATTATGGAAGCATTATGGAAGGGTTTAAAGCTAATCGAGAGCAATTTGAGAAAGCTGCTAATAAAAAATTTATTTCCTTCCGTCATGGCTTATCCTCTCTTATTCGTCGTTTAGAGGAATCTTTACCAAATGTAGAGTTTATGAAAGGTGTACAGGCAAAGCGTGTAGAAAAACATGAAAATAGCTATACAATCGCATTTAGTAATGGGGAAAGTGTAGAAGCGGATATTGTTGTACTTGCTGTACCAAATGAAACCGTACGTACTATTTTGCAAGATGAGCAATTAGCAGTAAGTTTAGATCAATTTACAAATGCTTCAGCGATTACATTGTATTTAGGATTCGACGTACCTGACTCTGTGCTTCCAGCTGACGGTACAGGTTTTATTGTATCTCATAATAGTAATTTAGTATGCAATGCTTCAACATGGACGAGTCGAAAATGGAAGCATACATCAAAGGACAGCCAGTTGCTCGTCAGATTATTTTACAAAAATAGTAATGCGCGTTATGAAGAATTAGCTGCAATGTCTGATGAGCAATTAACGCAAGTAGCTTTGGAAGATATCAAACGAAGTCTACGGATTGAGGCGCAGCCACAAGTTGTGAACGTGACGAAATGGATCAATAAAATGCCACGGTATGATTTAGCTCATAATGAAGCACTAAAAGTGGTTGAAGGTGAATTAGCAGCGCGCTATCCGAATTTGTTATTAGCAGGATGCTCTTATTTTGGTGTAGGTATTGGTGCATGTATTCAAAACGGAAAACACACAGCTAACCACATTATGACGATAATTTGTTAGAATAGACGAAAAATTACGTCATTGACGCGAAAGGTCTTGACGTTCTATTCATATAACGATATGATTCTTTTAATTATTTATCCTATAGGAATAAATTTCTAATTATAATTTTATACATTTCTTATCAAGAGAAGTAGAGGGACTGGCCCGATGAAACTTCAGCAACCAACAACTATGTCAGGTGCTAAATCCAGCAGGCGTTTGCCGAAAGATGAGAAGGACCGACATGAGCAAGTAGAGCCTTCTTTTATTAAGAAGGCTTTTTCTTTTCGGAATAAATGACTGAAAATACTGTTAATTAGCGCGCGGAGGAAGGGTATATATGGGATTACGTGAAGCATTGCAGGAACGTGTACTAACAGCGGATGGTGCGATTGGTACTTTGTTATATTCATATGGTTTAGATTATTGTCATGAGGAAATGAACATAACAAAACCAGGTATAGTTGAAAAGATTCATAGTGACTATATTGCGGCGGGCGCTGACATAATTCAGACGAATACCTATGGCGCAAATGCGATTAAGCTTGCTCGCTACGGCTATGAAAATCGCGTAAAAGAGTTTAATGAAGCAGCCGTAAAGCTTGCTAAATCTGCAGCAAGTGCTGGTGGCCAATTTGTGCTGGGCACAATTGGCGGAATTCGAGGGATTCGCAAAAATGACATGACGTTAGAAGAGATTTTAGCTGCAACGTGTGAGCAAGCAGAAGCGTTACTCGAGGGTGATGTAGACGGAATACTGCTAGAAACATATTTTGATTTTGAAGAGCTAATAAATGTAGTGGCTATGATACGCAAGTTGACTGAAAAGCCGATCATTGCGCAAGTATCAATGCATGAGCCGGGTATATTACAAAATGGATTGTCACTTAATGCTGCTTTAAATGAGCTGGATCTTTTAGGTGCTGATGTTGTAGGGATGAACTGCCGTTTAGGACCGTTCCACACCATTCAAGCATTTGAAGGTGTACAACTGCCGAAAAACGCCTTTTTATCCGCCTATCCGAACGCATCATTATTAGATGTGGAGGATGGCCGTGTTGTTTACGAATCAGAAGCCGATTACTTCGCACGAGCGGCCTATGAGCTTGTGAAGCAAGGAGTACGTTTAATTGGAGGTTGCTGTGGTACGACGCCCAAACATATCCAAGCTGTGAAGAAAGCGTTAGCTAATGTTAAACCTGTGAATGAAAAAGAAATTAAGCCTGTCAGTGTTGAATTTGTTCGCGTACCTGAACGACCACAAGAAGAGCCAATACATGAAAAGGTAAAAAGAGAGCGCTCAGTACTTGTGGAACTGGATACACCACGTCATTTAGAAATTGATGAGTTTATAAATGGTGCGAAGGAGCTTTATGAAGCAGGAGCGGACGCTATTATGATGGCAGATAATTCACTTGCTTCGCCACGAATTAGTAATATTGCAATGGCTTCTATTTTAAAATTACAGCATGAGGTACGTGCATTACCGCATTTAACATGCCGAGATCGAAATTTAATAGGGTTGCAATCTCATTTAATGGGGCTCGATGCTCTTGGTCTACATGATATTTTAGCAGTTACCGGCGATCCGACAAAAGTAGGTGATTTCCCTGGAGCAACCAGTGTATATGATGTGTCTTCCATGGAGCTTATTTCACTTATCAAACAGTTAAATGAGGGGATTTCATTTTCAGGTAAAGCATTGCGGAAACAGGCAAATTTCTCTGTTGCGGCAGCCTTTAATCCCAATGTTCGTGTATTAGACCGTGCAGTGAGTCGTTTAGAAAAGAAGATCGAGCATGGCGCAGATTACTTTATTTCGCAACCTGTTTATTCAAAAGAGAAAATTGTAGAAATTTATGAAGCGACGAGGCATTTGGAAGCACCGATTTATATTGGCATTATGCCACTTACAAGTTTTAAAAGCGCGGAGTTTTTACATCACGAAGTACCAGGTATTAAGCTATCTGATGAAGTCCTAGCACGTATGGAAGCGTGTGGGGATGATAAAGTGCGTTCGGCTGCAGAGGGTGTGGCAATCGCTAAAGAACTATTAGATACAGCGTGTAAATATTTCAATGGGATTTATCTCATTACACCGTTTTTACGATATGATATGACGCTTCAGCTTATGGAGTATGTCAAACAACTAGATGTACAAAAAGGGGCAGAATCAAATGTTTAACCATCCGATTGAGCAGCAATTAGAAAAACGCATTTTAATTATAGACGGTGCTATGGGAACGATGCTGCAAAATGAAAATTTAACGTATGACGATTTCGGCGGGGAAGAATTAGATGGTTGTAATGAAAACCTCGTGTTAACGCGTCCAGATGTACTATCGAAAATTCACCGTGCTTACTTAGATGCTGGTGCAGATATTATTTGTACAAATACATTTGGTGGTACACCGCTTGTTTTAAATGAATACGATTTAGGTGATCAGGCAGTCGAAATTAATACGCGTGCCGTAGAGCTTGCACTAGCTGAGGCAAAGGCTGTTTCCACACCAGAATGGCCGCGTTTTGTTGCAGGAGCAATGGGCCCAACAACGAAAACTTTATCGGTTACGGGTGGTATTTCTTTTGATGAGTTACAAGAGAACTTTTATGTCCAGGCGCATGCTTTAGTTGCTGCAGGTGCAGATTTACTGTTACTTGAAACGAGCCAAGATATGCTAAACGTAAAAGCGGCAACACTTGGTATTCGCCGTGCTTTTGAGGAGCTTGAAAAAGAAATTCCTGTCATGATTTCAGGGACGATTGAACCAATGGGCACAACGCTTGCTGGTCAATCCATTGAAGCATTTTATATTTCCATTGAGCATATTAAACCGTTATCTGTAGGTCTAAACTGTGCGACAGGTCCAGAGTTTATGACAGACCATATCCGTTCTTTATCAGAGCTAGCTACTAGCTATGTTAGCTGTTATCCAAACGCTGGCCTGCCAGATGAAGAAGGCTGCTATCATGAAACACCAGACTCTCTTTCGAAAAAGTTACAAGGCTTTGCGGATAAAGGCTGGTTAAATATAGTAGGTGGTTGCTGTGGCACAACACCCGCACATATCGCGGCCATTCGGAAGGCGGTTGAAGGCTATGCACCGCGCAAACGTCCTGAATTAACGCATGGTCATGTCGTTTCAGGTATCGAGCCACTACAATATGATGAATCAATGCGACCTTTGTTTATTGGGGAACGTACAAACGTGATTGGGTCACGTAAATTTAAAAACTTAATTATTGATGGGAAGTTTGAGGAAGCAGCAGAAATTGCCCGTGCACAAGTGAAAAACGGTGCACATGTTGTGGATATATGTTTAGCCAACCCGGACCGCGATGAAGTAGCCGATATGCGCGCTTTTATGCAGGAAGTGGTTAAAAAGGTGAAAGTACCGCTAGTCATTGACTCTACAGATGAGAAGGTCATGGAGGAAGCGCTGAAATTTTCACAAGGGAAGGCCATTATTAACTCTATTAATCTAGAAGATGGAGAAGAGCGCTTTGATGCAGTCATGCCGTTGGTGAAAAAATATGGTGCAGCGCTTGTAGTTGGGACGATTGATGAGCAAGGAATGGCCGTTACACGTGAGCGAAAATTAGCAGTAGCAGAGCGTTCGTACAAG
>DEQI01000205.1:13346-15658 GCA_002360295.1 Planococcaceae bacterium UBA3370 | reverse complement strand
CGAGTTTTAACAGTCCTTGGTGTAAGTAACGTTTCATTCGGGCTACCACCAGTTGGACGTGAAGTGCTAAACGCAGTGTATTTATATCACTGTACACAAGCTGGTCTTGATTATGCGATCGTCAATACGGAAAAATTGGAGCGCTATGCATCCATCCCAGAAGCAGAAATTAAGTTAGCGAACGATTTAATTTTTAATACGAATGACGAGACACTAGCCGTATTCACAGACTTTTATCGCGATAAGAAAAAGGAGAAAACAGAGGCAGATATACCGAAAACGGTAGAAGGACGACTTGCGTATTATATTTTAGAAGGAACGAAGGAAGGGTTAATTGAAGATCTGGACGCTGCTTTAGAACTATTTGATACGCCGCTCGACATTATAAACGGTCCTTTAATGAGTGGCATGGCGGAAGTAGGACGTTTATTTAATGATAACCAACTCATTGTAGCCGAAGTATTGCAATCAGCAGGGGTCATGAAGGCGGCTGTGGCACATTTAGAGCAGTTTATGGAGAAAAATGATGAATCTGCGAGCAAAGGGAAAATGGTGCTTGCTACCGTAAAAGGTGATGTGCACGATATCGGGAAAAACTTAGTTGATATTATTTTAAGTAATAATGGCTTCAAAGTAGTCGATCTCGGAA
This sequence comes from Planococcaceae bacterium UBA3370, assembly GCA_002360295.1. Taxonomy (GTDB): domain Bacteria; phylum Bacillota; class Bacilli; order Bacillales_A; family Planococcaceae; genus Metasolibacillus. Next base: position 15,009 of record DEQI01000205.1, on the reverse strand, counting down.
TTAAAGTAACACCTGCCCAACTCATCGAAGCGATACGCCGTGAAGAGCCAGACTTTGTCGGTTTATCGGGTCTACTTGTCAAATCAGCGCAGCAAATGGTTTTAACAGCACAAGATTTTAAAGATGTCGGCATTGATATCCCGATTTTTGTGGGCGGTGCAGCATTATCTCGTCGTTTTACAGAAACGAAAATCGCGGCGGAATATGATGGACCTGTTATTTACTCAAAAGATGCAATGCAAGGGTTAGAATATGCTAATCGTTTAATGAATAAAAATGAGCGAAATGGATTGTTAGAGGAAATTCGAGAGTCTCGTGAAAAACGACTTGAGGCAGATGAAAAACGAGCAGCAAGACCAAAAGTAGAAGTCACTGTAAAGCCAGTTCGTACAGTTAGGGATTCGGTAGTTTATGTGCCAAAGGATTTATCCCGTCGAATAAAGCGTAATTATTCAGTCCCCCATTTACAGCCTTATGTCAACATGCGTACACTGATTGGTCATCATCTTGGGTTAAAGGGGAATGTAGATAAGTTACTAGCTGATGGAGATCAACGCGCAACAGAGCTTCATGAATTAGTCACGAGCTATTTACAAAGTGATTTATTAAATCCTTCTGGTATGTATCAGTTTTTCCCGGCCCAAGCAGACGGGGACGACGTAATTATTTATAGTCCTGAAGATGCGAAAATGGAAATTGAGCGTTTTACTTTCCCGCGTCAACAAGTAGAACCCTATTTATGCTTAGCAGACTTTTTAAAAACAGTCGATAGTGGTGAGATGGATTATGTGGCGTTGATGGTTGTCACAGCAGGACACGGTGTTAGTGATAAAGCAAGGGAGCTAAAAGATGCTGGCAAGTTTTTAGAAAGCCATGCGTTGCAAGCAACAGCACTTGAATTGGCAGAAGGCTTTGCAGAGCGAATTCACCAAGAAATTCGTGATCAATGGGGATTCCCGGATGCAACAGATTTTACAATGCGTGATCGTTTTGCTGCAAAATATCAAGGACAGCGTTTTAGTTTTGGCTATCCAGCTTGTCCGAATTTAGAGGATCAGGAAAAGTTATTTGGGTTAATGAAGCCCCAAGACATTGGTGTAAACTTAACAGAAGGGTTTATGATGGAACCTGAAGCCAGTGTATCGGCTATTGTTTTCGCACACCCAGATGCTAGATACTTTAATGTTTAATGATCTTTGCGCTCTTGTTATCAAACAGGAGCGCTTTTGAAATGGAGGAATATCATAATGATTCGTAATGCGGTGAAGAAAGACGTAGAGGCAATTTTAGAAATGTTTAATGACAATATAGTAACGAGTACGGCGATTTATATGTATGAAAAGCAAACGTTGGACGAAAAAATGGCATGGTTTGATGCAAAAATGGCTGCAGGAGAGCCGCTGTTTGTCTATGAGGAAGAGGGCCAAGTAGTTGGATATGCTACTTACGGACCTTTTAGAGCATACCCTGCTTACTTATATACAATTGAGCATTCTGTGTATGTGCACAAAGATCATCATCAAAAAGGCATTGCGACAAAATTAATGCATGCTTTGATTGAACAGGCAAATAAAAGTGGAATGAAAACGATGGTTGCTTGTATTGATGCGGAAAATAAAGGAAGTATAATAGCGCATGAAAAATTAGGATTTACATATAGTGG
>DEQI01000205.1:7034-13196 GCA_002360295.1 Planococcaceae bacterium UBA3370 | reverse complement strand
TGGTGATGTTTGTGTCTATCTGTCATCTACTCTCTTTACTAGAATAAGAGTATCGAAAACGAACGAAAGTAGGAGATGGGCTTGACTATGACTGATGCAGAAAAGACAAAGCAGCTACGTAAAGATGTAGCGCCATACGCGAAAGCTGAAATAAAGAGAAGTGTAATGCAATTAATAAATACATTGGTACCCTTATTTATTTTATGGTCCTTAGGATTTTATTTAATGCAGTTTTCTCCTTGGTTAAGTGTATTAAGTAGCGTATTTGCTGCAGGATTTGTCGTACGTACATTTATTATTTTCCATGATTGCACGCACGGTTCATTTTTTAAAAACAAAAAAGCAAATGCGATCGTAGGGTTTATTACAGGTGTTTTGACTTCATTCCCTTATGAAAAATGGAAACGTGAGCATACCATTCACCATGCAACAAGCTCAAACTTAGACAAGCGTGGCATTGGCGACATTGATATGTTAACAGTGGAAGAGTATGTAGAAAAATCGAAGCTAGGTCGTTTAGGGTATCGTTTATACCGTAATCCTTTAGTCATGTTTGGTTTAGGTCCTCTTTATATGGTACTTGTTTTAAATCGTTTTAACCGCAGTGATGCGAAGAAAAAAGAGCGTATCAATACACATCTTACAACCATTGTCTTATTAACTATTTGTGCGGTACTTATTTACGTATTCGGTTGGATGGCATTTTTAATCGTTTATGGTGTGACTTTATTTATCGCAGGATCTCTAGGAATTTGGTTATTCTATATTCAACATACGTATGAAGATTCATACTTCGAATACGAGGAAGACTGGGATTATGTAAAAGCGGCTGTTGAAGGTAGCTCATTTTATAAATTACCTAAAATTCTACAATGGATTACAGGGAATATAGGGTATCATCATGTACATCATTTATCTCCACGTATTCCGAACTACCATTTAGAGGAAGCGCATGAAAATGTAAAGCCATTACAACGTGCAACAACGATTGATATTAAAACAAGTTTAGAATCTATTCGTTATAAATTATATGATTCAGATCGTAAACGATTTGTTACTTTTAAAGAAGCGGAAGCGTTAATTTCACTACGCAATAAATCGTTTCAAATGTAAAGAAGAGGCTATTCAGTGAATTTTACTGGATAGCCTCTTTTATAAGGTTTGTTATAATAAAAAGAAAAAGGAAAGGAGGATATTATGCAAAGTTGGTATAGTATTATTCCGAAAAGCCCTTGGTTAAGTATATATATATGGGTGATTTTTTGTATAATGCCATTCTTCTTTATCATTAAATCCTTTTCTATTTGGTATATTATGTTAGGTATTACGATGATCCTTTTATACTTTTTATGCCACCGTTATTCGTTTAAGTCGAAAAATGGGCTTGTTTATATGTGGATTAGTTTTCAAATGGTATTGAATGTCGCAATGACACTGATGTTTGGCTATGTTTATTTATCGCTTTTTACCGCGTTTTTCATCGGAAATATTAGGCAATCTGTAGGGTTTTATATTATGTATGGCTTACATATTGGTTTTACTGTTATTTCAATTGTGGCGGGATATTTTATTTTTTTAGATTTATTTTTAACACAAACACCATTTATTATTATCGCTGTTATAGGGGTTGTTCTTCTTCCGTTTACTCTCTATTCTCGCAACAAAAGAGAAAATTTAGAAGGGCAGCTGGAGACGGCTCGCGAACGTATTTCGGAGCTCATTATTCATGAGGAACGCCAACGTATTGCACGAGATCTACATGATACATTAGGGCAAAAGCTTTCCATGATTGGCTTGAAAAGTGATTTAGCAATGCGTTTAGTTCAGAAAAATCCTGAACAAGCAATTAATGAAATTAAAGACATTAGGCAAACGGCTAGTGTTGCGTTAAAGGAAGTGCGTGAACTTGTAGCGGATATGCGTGCTGTAAAAATAGAGGAAGAACTTTATCGGGTTGAGCAAATTTTAAAGGCCGCTGAAATTGAATTTGTTTTGCAAAATAAGGCAGATAATCTCGACATGCCAGTGCTTTCCGAAAATGTAATTAGTATGGCGTTGAAAGAGGCTGTTACAAATGTCGTCAAACATAGTAAGGCGACGCGTTGTGAAGTCATTATGGAACAAACAAATAATGAAGTGATTGTAACCGTAAAAGATAATGGCGTTGGTTTTCCTGAACAACAAAAACGTTCTGGAAGTGGCCTTAAAGGGATGTACGAACGATTAGATTTTATTAATGGCTCAATCGAATTGAAAAATGACAATGGTGCGATGATCATCATGCGTGTACCGTTAACGATTACACATCAAAAGGGGAGTAAAGCGAAATGATTCGAATTGTAATAGCAGAAGATCAAGGGATGCTTTTAGGAGCGATGAAATCTTTACTTAGTTTAGAAGAAGATATGGAAGTTGTCGGGCTCGCTAAAAATGGGGAAGAGGCAGTTGAACTTGTTACAAATTTACAACCAGATATTTGTATTATGGATATTGAAATGCCAGTAAAAACGGGCCTTGATGCTGCGGAAGCGTTAAAAGATCAAGAGTGTAAAATCATTATTTTAACGACTTTTGCAAGACCAGGTTATTTTGAGCGTGCACGTAAAGCAGGTGTACGTGGATATTTATTAAAAGATAGCCCGATAGAAGAACTTGTGAACTCGATCCGTATAATTATGGATGGTCGCCGTATTTATGCGCCTGAACTTGTCGATTTTGTTTATGAGGATGATAGTGAAAATCCTTTAACAGAACGCGAAAGCCAAGTGCTCCAATTAGTAGCGGAAGGGAAGACGACGAAAGAAATTGCTGCAGAACTATATTTATCAGCAGGTACAGTTCGTAACTATATTTCTACGATATTAGATAAGCTAGGTGTGAGTAATCGCATTGAAGCTATTTCACGTTTTAAAGAAAAAGGGTGGAATAAGTAAGTATTTAGGTTCATCTCCATATCATGGAGCGTCCGAGTAGCCTCCTTAATTAAACTGTAAAATAAAAATATTTAGAAAATTATTGACATTCCGTTTCACTTTGCGTAAGATTACTTTCAAGAATAATTTGTAGGCCTTGATTGGAAATAGTAAAAATGATTATGTACTTGGAGAGAGCTAGTGGGTGGTGAAAACTAGTAGACATACATTTTGAACTCGTCCATGAGCCACTCCCTGAAGTGCAAAGTAAGGGATGTCGGATTCCTCCGTTATTAGGATAGACAGTGATAGCTGTCGATAAGTGGATTAGTTTTACGACTAGTCAATTAGAGTGGTACCGCGAGTAAAACCTCGTCTCTATTTTTTATAGAGACGAGGTTTTTTTATTTTAAGTAAGTATATGTCATAGGAAATCAGTGAATTTGCAGCTTTCAAATTGTAAAAAATTTAAAAAGGAGTGTTTGAAAATGGGAAGAAAGATTTGGGTGTTTGATACAACTTTACGTGATGGCGAGCAAGTGCCAGGGGCGAAATTAAATTTATATGAGAAAGTAGAGATTGCACAGCAGCTCAAAAAACTCGGCGTTGATATCATCGAGGCTGGTTTCCCGGCTTCATCACAGGGCGATTTTGATGCGGTAAAAGCTGTTGCGCAGAAGGTAGGGAATACAGACAACATCATGATTACAGCTTTGGCTCGTGCTGTGAAGAATGATATTGATAGTGTCTATAATGCGGTGAAATATGCGCAAAATCCAATGATTCACATCGTTCTCGGTACATCAGATATACACGTAGAGAAAAAATTCAATAAATCGAAAGATCAAATTTTACAAATTGGTGTTGATGCGGTGAAGTACGCGAAAACGCTATTGCCGGAAGTTCAATATTCTACGGAAGATGCATCCCGCTCTGATTTTGAGTATTTATGGAAAACAATCGAGGCTGTTATGAAGGCTGGCGCTACAATGATTAACGTACCAGACACTGTTGGATTTGCGGAGCCTGAACAATTTGGTGAAATGATTTATAAATTAAATGACCGAATGAAAAATTTAGATGATCGAGTGTTATTGAGTGTTCACTGTCACAATGATTTAGGCATGGCGACGGCGAATACATTAGCCGCAGTCAAAAATGGTGCAGATAAAGTTGAATGTACGATTAATGGTATTGGTGAACGCGCTGGTAATGCTGCCCTTGAAGAAGTAGTCATGGCACTGAAAACACGTGCTGATGTATATCAAGTCCATACTGGTATCAATACGCGCGAAATTATCAATACTTCACGACTTGTTTCAAGCTTTATGGGATTAGATGTGCAAGTAAATAAAGCGATAACAGGTGATAATGCTTTTGCTCATTCATCTGGTATTCATCAGGACGGCTTACTGAAATCGCGTGACGCCTATGAAATTGTACATCCAGAAGATGTTGGTTTAGAAGATATGGAGCTTGTTTTAACAGCACGTTCAGGGCGTCATGCGGTGAAAAATGCGCTAGAAAAACTTGGATTTACAAATATAGATGACAATGATTTTGAAGGTATTTTTGAACGCTTCTTAAATTTAGCGGATGCCAAAAAGGAAGTATACGATCACGATTTATATGTCATAGTTGAAGGATTTTATGAACAGCATGACCATGATCCTACTGTCACAAAACATTATAGTGACCAATTTTTCAATATTGATGACCTACAAGTGATTAGTAATGCCAGCTTCCCTTCAGCTAGTGTAAAAATACGAAAAGGGAATGAAATAATGAAGGCAAGTGCTGTTGGCTCAGGTCCAATAGATGCTTTGTACTCTGCTATTGCTGAAGTGACAAATATGGAAGTGAAGCTTGTGGAGTACAATATTAGCAGTGTGTCGCGTGGCAAAGAGGCGCTTGGGAAAGTGAAAATTACGATTGAGCATCATGGAGAAAAATATATAGCGAAGGCCGCACATACCGATATCTTAATAGCGAGTGCAATGGCTTATATAAACGCGATCAATAGTATTGTTGTTGCCAATATAATACCTGTTACTAATTAATATAAAAATAAAGGCTAGTGAGGATTTTGCATTCTCACATAGCCTTTCATTATTCGATTCGGGGGTAAGAGGCATGAGCGACTTGAGGTCGCTTCTGTCCATTCACCGCATGTTGTGCTAAACGTGAGTATTCGCTTTTATTAGTTATTTCTTTTTCGTTAAACGGCCAACTAAGAATGCACCTGCCGCAACGGCTAAAAGTGTATTAGTCTTTTTATTAAATACTTGCTTAGTCACTAAATTTAGATTTTGTGGGCGTTCTGCTAATCGACGCATGAAGTACCCGTACCAGTCATGACCAAATGGTACATACGTACAGAAATTATAGCCTTCTTGTGCTAACGCAACTTGCATATCTTTACGGAAGCCGTATAGCATTTGGAATTCAAATTTATCATGCGGGATATGATGGTCTTTTACAAAACGTTTTACATGCGCGATGATATGATGATCATGCGTTGCAATAGACGTGAATTTCCCGTGTAACAAATGATACTCGATTAATTCGATAAAGTTTAAATCGATATCTAATTTATCTTGATAAGCCACTGTTTCTGGCTCTTTGTAAGCACCCTTTACAATACGTAAGCGGAAATCTTTAAACTTTTCAATATCTTCTTTTGCACGGAAGAAATAAGCTTGGATTACGGTACCTACATTATCAAATGTTTTTGATAATTCTTCTAGCATATCAAAAGAGACTTGAAGACGTTCGTAATTTTCCATGTCAAAGTTTACGAAAATACCATATTCAGCAGCCTTCCCCACAATTTCGCGTAAATTGTCATAGCAAAAATCAATATCTATATCGAGTCCTAGTTGAGATGGTTTTAGAGAAATATGAGCATTAACACCTTCATCATGAATAGCCTCGATCACTGCTAAAATTTCTTCTTTTGCCTTTGTTGCTTCCGCTTCTTCGAAAACAAACTCTCCTAAATTGTCAACCGTACATGATATACCTTGTGCATTTAATTGTTTAATACTTGTCATAACCTCTGGGATATTGGTACCTGCCACAACGCTTTGTGCGCCTAGTCGAAGACCGTATTTTTGTGCTGCTTCATTTAAAAGTTGATTTTCTGACAGTTTAATAAATAAATCTCGTAATGCCATAAAAAGCTCCCCTAACTATTAGTAGATTAACATATAAGCACCAATGCATATGAAATTGTATGTACTGATCGCAG
>DEQI01000205.1:5280-7023 GCA_002360295.1 Planococcaceae bacterium UBA3370 | reverse complement strand
GCAGACTAAGTACGCGATGTAATGTACGTCAGATAACCCCACTGATTGAAGATTTACTTTATACAATTTGTTTTGTTATGCTCACTAAATTATAACATATTTCTTCGTTTATGGTAGATTTCGCTAGAGCTTACGGAAATTATGTTAAAAATTTGCGCACTAGTTGCATACGTTCGTTAAACAATGACGGATAAATTAAAAAACCAAATATAAAACTTGATAAAGTAGCACATGTGAGGAGGGCAAAAATAATTAATATTTGAAATTGAACAGCTTGAATAGGGTCTGCACCACCAATAATTTGTCCGCTCATCATACCTGGCAATTGAACGAGTCCAATTGTTTTTTGTGCTTCAATTGTTGGGATCATGCTCGCTTTTATGGAGTTTATTAATTGGACATGAACAGCCTGTTTTGGTGTCCCTCCTAAAGATAATATGAGTTCGATTTCTTGTTCATTTGCTTCGATTTCTGCAGAGAAGCGATTTAAAAACAATATGGCTAATACCATTGAATTTCCAATTAACATACCGCTAATCGGAATAATGTATTGTGGGGTTGCCGGAATAATATGAAATCCTAATAAAACACCTTGCGTAATTAGCTCAATAACAAGTAAAGTGAGTCCTAATTTCCAAAAGACTCCCGGAATGTTTTTCCCCTTTTTGCTAGCGTTCAATGTTGCGACAACAATCATAAGTGAAATCATTAAAATCATATAAATGGGGCTTTCTGCATCAAATACAAACTTTAATACATAGCCAACGATGAATAGCTGAATGACCGAGCGGATGGTAGCAATGATCGTGTCTTTTTCTAGCCCCAGCTTTAATGTTTTCGAAATGATTAAAGGAATGGCAATAAATATGAGTGTTAATGAAAGAGTTGTATAGGTCATTGGGCACCTCCATATAAAAACGATTGCACACGTGGATCGTTTGAAGCAAAAACATCGGACGTTCTGTCGCTTATAATGACTTCGCCGTTTGCCATTAGTGAAGTCATATCTCCCATTTTTTTCGCTTGCTCGATATTATGTGTAATCCAAATAATCGTAACTCCTTTTTGTTGAATGTTTAAAATTAATTCCTCGATTTCATGAACTGATTTTGGATCAAGCGCAGATGTAATTTCATCGAGTAATAAAATGTCTGAATCATTTATAAGCGTTCTAGCGATTGCCAGCTTTTGTTTTTGACCACCGGATAATTCGTTTGCTTGGTGATGTAAAAAGGAAGCATCTAAACCGACATTGATAAGAGCAGATTGCGCTTCTTCTTTTGATAACGATTGATGAGCGAGTTTTCGAGGCAATGCTAAATTTTCAAATACAGTTGTTCGTAAAATGGGTGCGTTTTGTAAGACGATTCCAACTTTTCTACGTAAGTTAGTAGGATCGTATGTTTCAATCTCTTTCCCTTGTACAAAGATTTTCCCGCTAGTAGGGGAGAGTAAGGCATTACACATTTTTAATAAAGTTGTTTTACCTGCGCCGGATGGACCGACTAAAGTCGTAATATGACCAGCTAAAAACTGTGTAGTTATATTGGTTAAAATAGGTCGATCGCCAGCTGTGTAGCTAACGTTATGAAATTGTAAGGCATATTGTTTGGACATTTTTAGCTCCTTCTTGTTTTTACTCACGTTTTCTATTTAGATCAATGATACTAACAGGCTTAGTATAATGAAGAACAAGGTATTAATCTAGTAACTAATAAAGTCAAGCGTGTTGATTACCCTTTT
>DEQI01000205.1:1033-5096 GCA_002360295.1 Planococcaceae bacterium UBA3370 | reverse complement strand
TCACGCTTTCATCTTCAAAAATATGTATAATCAACACATCTGTAATAAAGTACAAATTTGTGCCTTTTAGTGCAGGGGGGATGAGTAACCTTCGATATGTACAGATTGATTTGCTTCATTGTAATGAACTTTATTTCGTTATGAACGACAGCAAAGGAGAAAAGGGTCGTTTGAAAAGACATGAAAGGGGGACCAGATAATTTTTTACTTTCTGGCCCCCCATTATGATCTTTATAAGGTAAAAGTTTTACGCATGTTTTTGTTTTGTGCCTTGCGTTTTCCCAACTGTAGTTAAGCGGTGCGCAAAAGAATCTCCTTTCGCTAAACCTTTGAAAACATCTTGATGGTATTCATAGGCATTGGAACCGTGCTCTGTCATGTCGAGACCTTCCATTTCTTCCTCATGAGAAACGCGTAATGGAATGAATTGTTTGATCACTACTAAGCCAAGTCCTATTGCTATTGCAGTCCATGCGATAACAGCCACTACACCAATTGTTTGTACTCCTAGCTGTGTAAGTCCTCCGCCGTAAAATAAACCATTTGCTATATCAAATAAGCCGATTGCAACTGTCCCCCAAATACCGCAGATACCATGTACTGTGATTGCACCAACAGGATCATCTATTTTTATTTTGTGCTCAATGAAACGTACACCTTCCACTAGTAATACGCCTGCTACTAAGCCAATGGCAATGGAACCGATAATACTAACATTAGCGGCACCAGCTGTAATACCGACTAAGCCTGCTAATGCACCGTTTAATGTTAATGAGCCGTCGATATAACCGTATCGAAGTTTGGTATAAATGGCGGTTGCTACTACACCAGCTGATGCCGCTAAAAATGTATTAGCAATAACCCCTGGTACTGTTGATGGATCGGCTGCTAAAGTGGAACCACCGTTAAACCCAAACCATCCTAACCATAAAATGAATACACCTAATGCACCGAGGGGAATGGAGTGACCAGGGATTACATTGACAGCGCCATTCGCATATTTACCGATACGAGGTCCAATCATAGCAGCGGCGACTAATGCACCGACTGCTCCTGTCAAATGCACAACAGTGGAGCCTGCAAAATCGATGAAACCAAGCTGTGTAATCCAACCGTCTCCTTGCCAAATCCAATGGCCAACTACTGGATAAATGAATAAGGTCATAATTACAACGATTGCCATATACGCCATGATATTTGTACGTTCGGCTACGGCTCCTGAAATAATGGTTGCACAAGTAGCTGCAAACATTGTTTGGAAGACGAAAAAGCCGATATCTTCAACACCACCTAATAAAAATCCGGAAGTACCGATTATTCCAGCGGTTGTATCGCCGAACATGATGGCATAGCCTGCTATAAAATAAACAATACCACCAATCGATATTGTTAAGATGTTTTTCATTAAAATGTTGACTGTGTTTTTAGAACGTGTAAAGCCTGCCTCTACCATTGCAAAGCCGGCGTGCATAAAAAATACGAAAAAAGCGCCTAGCATAACCCAAACAAGATTGATTGAAAGTTCTAAAGCTTCATTACCCATTTCGTGTTCCTCCTTTTCACGTTCATTTAGTTAGTCAACTGCAACCGAACCTATTTCTTTTGTGCGAATACGAATTGCTTGCTCGACTGGATAAATAAAAATTTTACCGTCTCCTACTTGCCCGGTACATGCTTCTCGTAGGATAACGTCAACAATTGATTGTACTTTCTCAGTATCCACGATTGTCTCAAGCTTTAATTTTGGTGAGAATTCCATCGTGTATGAATTGCCACGGAATAAAGCTTGGCGCCCTTCTTGACGACCACAACCTGCAATTTCAGAAATACTTAATCCGTCAATTCCGACTTCTGCTAGACCTTCTCTAACAGCAGCGAAAACTTCTGGACGGATGATTGCTTCGATTTTTTTCATTCGCAACAGCCCCTTATGTTAGGATATCTAACATGTTAAATGGTATTTATTGATAAATCAACAGTTTATGTAAGGAAAAATGACATCGTTTTTCGATTGATTTCATCGAATTATAAGATAAATAAGTGGCGATATAATACTAAATATGTTTTAATACTTGATGTTTTACAGTATTTTGTTATGTAACATATACCAATATGGTTGATTTTGGGTACAGGACGTTTAGGTTGTTTCAGTCCCGAAAGAGTAACTAAATAGTGTATACTATGGTTAATATGTTTCGGAAGAAGGGACTTTTTATGAGATCAAAGTATGAAGATGATAGTTTAGCGCTGCACACAGACTTATACCAAATAAATATGGCAGAAAGTTATTGGGCTGATGGTATTCATAATCGTAAAGCTGTTTTTGAACTGTATTTTAGAAAGCTTCCATTTGGCAATGGTTATGCAATATTTGCGGGATTAGAGCGTGTCCTTGATTATTTGCGAAATTTCCGTTTCACTCAATCTGATATTGCCTATTTACGTGAAGAATTAGGCTATAGAGAAGACTTTTTAGAATACTTAAAAGATATTCGTTTTACAGGTACAGTCTATTCGATGGTAGAAGGGGAGCTTGTTTTTGATAATGAGCCTATTATTCGGATTGAAGCACCTTTAGTCGAAGCGCAGTTAATTGAAACAGCGTTGTTGAATATCGTGAATTTTCAAACGTTAATTGCAACGAAGGCGAGCCGAATTAAACAAATTATAAAAGATGAAATAGGTATGGAATTTGGTACAAGAAGAGCGCAGGAAATGGATGCCGCTTTGTGGGGAGCAAGAGCGGCTGTTATCGGGGGCTTTGAATCAACTTCAAACGTTCGAGCAGGTAAAATGTTCGGTATTCCAGTATCGGGTACACATGCACATGCATTAGTTCAAGCGTATAAAAATGATTATGATGCGTTTCATACATATGCCAAGCGTCACCGAGACTGTGTCTTTTTAGTAGACACTTACAATACATTGAAATCAGGTGTCCCAACAGCTATTAAAGTAGCAAAAGAGCTAGGTGATAAAATTAATTTTATCGGCATTCGCTTAGATAGTGGTGATATTGCTTTTCTATCCAAAGAAGCACGTCGCATGTTAGATGAGGCAGGATTCCCGAATGCAAAAATTATCGTATCGAATGATTTAGATGAATACACGATTTTAAATTTAAAATCGCAAGGTGCACGTGTTGATATGTGGGGAATTGGCACAAAACTAATTACCGCTTACGACCAACCAGCACTTGGAGCTGTTTATAAGATGGTGGCAATCGAGAATGCAGCAGGGGAAATGGAAGATACGATAAAAATTTCGGCTAATGCAGAGAAAGTCACGACACCAGGCTTGAAAAAGGTGTATCGTATTATTGACCGTAAGACAAGAAAATCTGAAGGTGATTATATTACGATGGAAGATGAAAATCCTGCAGAAGAAGAAAAAATTAAAATGTTCCATCCGGTGCATACTTTTATTTCGAAGTTTGTCACGAATTTTGAAGCGAAAAACTTGCATACTAAAGTAATTGAAGATGGGAAAGTCATCTACGAAAATCCACCGCTTGCGGAAATGCGAAAATATGCCGCAGACAATTTAGAGTTATTATGGGATGAATATAAACGCTCGTTAAATCCTGAGCAATATCCAGTCGATTTAAGTCAAAAGTGTTGGGACAATAAAATGCGCAATATTAATGAAGTCCGCGAGATGGTGCAAAATCTTAATCGGCTTTAAGGAGTAAAAAACTATGAGTCTACAGCAAAAGATTATTAGTGAACTAAAAGTGTTACCTGTAATTAATGTCGAACGTGAAATTCGTCAATCTATTGATTTTCTTAAGGAATACGCAAAAACCTATACGTTTGTGAAAGGATTTGTGTTAGGAATCAGTGGGGGGCAAGATTCAACGCTTGTTGGCAAGTTAGCGCAAATGGCAGTGGATGAGCTAAATGAAGAAGTAGGAGAACAAAAATATTCATTTTGGGCAGTGCGGCTACCCTATGGAAAACAATTTGATGAGCAAGATTGTCAAGATGCACTCCAATTTATTCAACCTACGCATACGTATACAGTGAATATTAAGGATGCGGTAGACGCGAGTGTTCGTTCTCTT
>DEQI01000205.1:0-972 GCA_002360295.1 Planococcaceae bacterium UBA3370 | reverse complement strand
CGCGAGCGTATGAAAGTCCAGTTTGCGATAGCTGCAATGAATAGTGGCGTTGTACTTGGTACAGATCATGCGGCAGAGGCTATAACAGGATTTTATACGAAATTTGGCGATGGCGGTGCCGATTTAATGCCGATTTTCCGATTAAATAAACGCCAAGGTAAACAAATATTAGCTTATTTAAAATGCCCTGAGCATTTATATACAAAAAAGCCGACTGCTGATTTAGAAGAAGATCGTCCTTCTTTACCGGATGAAATAGCGCTGAATGTCACATACGATCAAATAGATGATTATTTAGAAGGAAAAGAAATTTCGGAGGCGGCACGTGGTGTGATTGAAGGGCATTATCTGCGCTCTCAGCATAAACGTCACATGCCAATTACGATTTTTGATGATTTTTGGAAGCAATAAATTCATACGATTATGTTGTGGTGCTGTCCTGTATTTGCAGGATGGCACTTATTTTTTTATATAGAACACCTTCTCTAAAACATGGGAAGAAGCTGTCGATATAAAGACCTATAGATGCGATGAATTTTTGAAAGGGGGTATGTGTGATGAGGACTTCTAGGGTAGGAAGGATGCAAAGTAGTGTTTTCCGTAACTCCAAGCAATATTTGCAAACGAATGAGCGCTTTCATCGAATAATGGAAGAAGGCGGTGGTAGACAATCATTTCAACATGCGCCGCACCATCTGTTGCAGCCAAAGAAAAAACAAACACAAAAGAAAAAGACCATTGTGTTAAAAAATAGTAACCGTGTGATTGTAAAAGGAATGCAATATGATGCTAGTTCAGCCGAGTTGCGTAATAGTCTACTACAAACTTCGAAAGCTATAAGTAATGCAAATAAGGGAAAGAAGCGTCATGACACATATCGTACTTCCATATAGAGATAAATTCTTACAACGATAGAGCTGTTTTGTAGTAACCACTAACATAACAGTTCTATCAAGCGTGTTGATTACCCTT
>DEQI01000259.1 GCA_002360295.1 Planococcaceae bacterium UBA3370 | reverse complement strand
TATGTATAATCAACACATCTGATCTTTTATAAAACACTTAAATGCACATCTTTTAAGTCGCTTATAAACATATGGCCCGGTGCGTGAGTAATCATGATAGAAGGCTTACTTTGCATGGCTACTGCTTGTGGTGTTACGCCGCAAGCCCAAAATACGGGTACTTCGCCTTCTTTAATCGTTACCGCATCACCGAAATCAGGTTTATGCACATCCTGAATACCAATTTGGGCTGGATCTCCAATATGTACGGGAGCACCATGTACTCCAGGGAAACGTGAAGTAATTTGAACAGCACGAATCGCATCTGCATGTTTCATTGGTCTCATACTGGCAACTAGTGGTCCATGGAATTTTCCAGCAGCAGTTGTGTCGATTGTCGTTTTATACATCGGTACATTGCAGCCTTCTTCAATATGACGAACTGGGATACCACTCTCTAAAAGAGGTGTTTCAAAAGTAAAGCTACAGCCGATTAAGAAGCAAACAAAATCATCTTCCCAATAATCTAAAATATCGGCAACTTCCTCAACATATTCCCCATCTTTATAAATACGGTATTTCGGAATATCCGTACGAATATCTGAGCCGGGAGCGATTAAACTCTCAATTTGACCCGGTTCTAATACATCGACAAGTGGGCACGATTTTGGGTTACGTTGACAGAACAATAGAAAGTCAAACGCATCTTCTTTACGTAAAATGGCTAGGTTTGCTTGTGTAAAGCCTTTAGACATGCCAGCTGTAGGCCCCGTAATTTGACCATCGCGAATGTATTGTCTAATTTGCTGTGGTGACGTTGTTTCATAATTCATATAATCATTCCCCTTTTATTTAGAAAAGCGCAAGTGCCCTGTTTAGCCCCGGCAAGCGGAAGTGACCTCGAGGGGCTTGGCACTGGAGTTAAACACTGCTCAAACTCCAATATTTTATATTTATCAATTAAAATAGCGATGAAAAGTTTGTAATCATTGTACGAACACATAAAATAGCCATGACAACAACAACTACTAACCCTAAAAATGTTAACACCTTTGGATGTTTATACACTTTTCCAACAATACTCGTTTTATGAGCGGCAATAAGTATAATCGATAGTGCAAGTGGTAAAATTAAGGCATTTAACGCACCTACAATGACTAAAATTTTTACCGGTTGACCCACAACGGCAAAAATACCCGAAGAAGCAATAATAAAACCGATAATAATCCAGTTATTATATTTTTCAATTACTGGGTGGAAGGTACGAATAAATGAAACCGATGTATAAGCAGCACCTACTACAGAAGTAATGGCTGCAGCCCACATAATGACACCGAAAATTCGATAACCGATATCTCCAACTGCTAATTGGAACACGGATGCTGCTGGGTTAGCAGGATCTAAAGTTAAACCTTTTGATACAACTCCTAAAACAGCTAAGAATAAGGCGATACGCATTATACCTGTTACGATTACCCCTGATACTGAGCTTAGCGTAATTTGGCGAAGATTTTCTACGCCTGTAATACCTGCATCGATTAAACGGTGACCACCTGCAAACGTAATATAGCCACCTACTGTACCACCAACAAGTGTAATAATCGCTAGTAACCCAATTTCTTCTGGCCACACAGTATGGACAATGGCTTCTCCTACTGGTGGAGAAGACGTAAAGGCAACATAAAGCATTAAGAAAATCATCACAAAGCCTGCTAGCTGGGCTACACGGTCCATTACTTTACTTGCTTCTTTAAATAAGAATATGAAAATAGCAAATGCAGCACTTATAATGGATCCATAAATCGTATCTACTCCTAGCATTGCATTTAAGCCTAAACCAGCCCCTGCTACGTTTCCGATATTAAAGGCAAGTCCCCCAATAACGATTAGTACCGCTAATACATAACCTAATCCTGGAAATACCTTATTCGCAAGATCTTGGCCTCGTAATCCCGAAACCCCTATTACACGCCAAACATTCATTTGTGCGATAACATCTAAAATTAATGAAATTAAAATGACAAATCCCATGCTTGCCATCAGTTCACTTGTGAATACTGTTGTTTGTGTTAAAAACCCAGGTCCGATAGAAGAGGTTGCCATTAAGAATGCGGCACCTAATAAAGCATTCCGTCTATTTTTATCCCTTTTTATCTGTGAGTTCATATTAATTTCTGCCATATAATATCCCCTTAGTTGAATGCTTTGATCTCTATTTGTTGTTCCGCTAATTTTTGTTTCGTAAATTTAGCGAATTGTACTGCATGTGCACCATCACCATGTATACAAACGGTATCTGCTCGCAAAGCTACATCTTGTCCTTGTAGAGACGTAACAGTACCTGTTGTAACCATCTGGATGACTTGTTGAACAGCTTGTTCTTCATCCGTAATAAGTGCATTTTGTAGCTTACGTGAAGTTAATGACCCATCCGCTTGATATGTACGGTCTGCAAAAACTTCATGAGCGGTTTGAAGCCCTATTTTTTCTCCAGCCTTCGTTAACTCACTGGATGCAAGACCAAATAAAATGAGTCTAGGAGATACATCATAAATTGCTTGAGCGATAGCTTCAGCTAATGCCTGATCCTTAGCAGCCATGTTGTACAGTGCACCATGTGGTTTAACATGCTGCATAGTCGCCCCCATCGTTGTTAAAAAAGCTTGTAATGCACCAATTTGATAAACAACCATATCATACGCTTCCTGTGGTGTTATCGCCATTTCTCGACGTCCAAAGCCTACTAAATCAGGTAATCCTGGATGTGCGCCAATTTTCACATCGTGATCAATTGCTAATTTAACTGTTTCACGCATGACAGTAGGATCCCCAGCATGGAAACCACAGGCTATATTGGCTGATGTCACATACTTTAATATTTCCTGTTGTTCACCTAATGTATAACGTCCAAAACTTTCACCTAAATCGCAATTAATATCCACTTTGAACTTCATTTTCCTAATATCCCCTTTCTCATTTATTATCTTTTTTTATAAGATAATGCTCATATTTTAGCACAATTCAGATATTAATAACAATTCTATTAATTTTTAATGGTATTTTTGTATAATTACATTATAATTATTCATAAATTCATAATTTTTGGGGGTTCTGATGACAAACAACATAACATTTAAGCCGTTAAGCGATTCGGCTTTATTCGTTATTTTCGGAAATACTATCTCTACTGAAACACATAATAAAATTCAACATTTCTATCAAACTTTAAAAAATCAACCTTTTGAAGGTATGATTGAGTTAGTTCCTGGTTACACCAATATTTGTATTCATTATGATATTATGCAGGTAGCTAAAAGCTCCTTATACAATGGCTCGCAGTCTATTTATGCAACCATTGTTTCATACTTAGAAAAGTTGCTTCAAGATAACCATGACGTTTTGGCTGACGAAAAACGAATTGTTGAGATACCCGTCGTCTATGGCGGGCAGTACGGACCTGATTTACAATATGTCGCAGAGTATCATCATCTGACAGAGCAAGAAGTAATTAAACGTCATACGGAAAGCGAGTGTCTCGTTTATATGCTTGGTTTTGCACCAGGCTTTGCTTTTATGGGAGGTCTAGATGAATCAATTGCTACTCCTCGAAAGGAAACACCTCGCCTGGCTATTCCTGCTGGCTCTGTCGGTATAGCAGGTAAACAAACTGGTGCCTATCCTTTTGAAACACCGGGAGGCTGGCAAATTATAGGTCGAACACCACAGCCTCTTTTTTTACCGAATGAATATCCTCCTACTTATCTAAAGGCAGGAGATCGCATTCGATTTAAAGCTATTTCTGAAAAAGAATATCTTCAATGGGAGACTTCATTATGACAATTACTGTTTTAAAACCTGGATTTTATTCGACTATTCAAGATGAGGGGCGTTTTTATCAGCAGGAATATGGCATTATTGTGAGCGGTGCAATGGA
>DEQI01000094.1 GCA_002360295.1 Planococcaceae bacterium UBA3370 | reverse complement strand
TTAACCTTTAAAAAAGCTATATATGATACAGAAAATCTGCTCACATATAGCTTATCTTCTTTATTTAGTGACCATTTCTTTTAATGAGCGACGTAAAATTTTCCCTGTCGAATTTTTTGGTAACTCATCAATGATTTCAATGGATGTCGGTACTTTATATTTAGCGATATGTTTTTTACAGTAAGCTTGTAACTCTGCTACTGACATTGTTCGGTCTTTTAATACAACATATGCATGTACCGTTTCCCCGAAATCTGGGTCTGGGAAGCCTACTACAGCTGCTTCAATCACGTTGGCATGAGAGAATAATACTTCTTCTACTTCACGCGGATAGACATTATATCCCCCGACTATGATCATATCTTTTTTACGATCAACGATATAAAAATAATCTTCCTCATCTTTACGCGCTACGTCTCCTGTATAGAGCCATCCTTCGCGAATTGCATTGGCTGTTTCCTCTGGCATTTTATAATAGCCTTTCATCACATTCGGACCTCGAACAATTAATTCTCCGATTTCACCAACCGGTACTTCCTCACCATAAATATCCACTACTTTATTTTCCACATTCACAATAGACTGTCCGATAGATCCTGCTTTACGTTCACGGTCAAGCGGGTTAAAGCATGTAACAGGAGACGCTTCAGATAGCCCGTAGCCTTCTGATATACGTACGTTAAATTTTTCTTCAAAATTATGTAACAATGATACTGGCAAAGAAGCCCCACCAGATACGGCTAAACGTAAATGGTTAAATGCCGATACGTCTCCTCCGTCAAATTGATACAAAAAATTATACATTGTTGGTACTCCTGCAAATACTGTCGCCGAATGTTCCTTTGCTAAAGTAAAAATCTCACTAGGACTAAATCGAGGTGCAAGTAAAATAGTCCCTCCTTGAGCTAAAGGCGCATTGACTACAACAGTTAATGCGAATACATGAAATACTGGTAATGTGGCAATGATACGGTCCTCACTATTCATTTGAAGATAGGAGCCGACATCGCGAGCATTTGAGAATAGGTTACCGTGAGTTAACATAGCACCTTTCGGATGGCCCGTTGTACCAGAAGTATATAATATGACTGCATTATCATCTGTCTCTACTGGAACAGGCTCAACAACTCCTTCTGTTGTTTGTAACAGCTGAGTAAACCATGTTGTTTTAGCTTTTACTTGATCGCTTAACGCTGCATATTTCTCCCCTATTTCAGCAGACGTCTCACAAATAATATACCCCTCTACTTGAGGAAATGCTTGTACACCTTTTTCAATGAGTGGCAGTAACATGTCGAGTGCAATGACCACTTTCACATCTCCATTTTGGATGATGTATGAAATTTCATCTGGCGTGTAGATTGGATTGATCGGGATTGCCGTCGCCCCGATTCTCATCGCCCCATATAAGGCGATTAAAAAATGAGGCGTGTTGCCTAGTATTAGTCCAACATGATCTCCTTTTTTTACCCCCATGTTTTGTAAAGCTTTCCCAAAGCGTGCTACCGTTTGTTCAAACTCTCCATAACTCGTGTTTTCCCCCATAAAATGATACGCAATTTTTTCTGGTTGTTCGAAAGCTTGTTGTTTTACCATTTCAACTAAATTCAATACACCCATCTCCCTTTGTGCGTAAAATGAATTACTGTTCATTTTTTACAATTGTAAAATAAATATACTAATAAAACAATAGTCATTTCGTCTATTCGTACATTTATTTGTCGAAAATGACAGTTTATTCTACTTTGCAGCACAATTGAATCAGGAGCTTACGTGGGCGATATAGCGCCAACGAATTAAATAAAAATATATAATTTGAACTAAAATGATAAACGCAAAAGCAAATACAATTTCTTGTACAATAGAAATATTCATCACATCTTTTAAAATAGTTTGTAAGGCGATAAACGCAAAAATACTATGAACTAGCGCCACTCCCCATGGTAAGAAAAACTGTGGGAATAAATAGCGCGTAATTAAATTTCTTTGCTCTGCCGTAGTTAAGCCCATTCTTTTCAATACATCAAACTGCTTTTTCTCTCTTTCTAAGCTTGTATATAATTTAAAGTAAATAAAGCTACCAGCTGCTAGTAAAAATACAGCCACTACTAATAATCCTACTAACGTAAAAAGAGAATAGGCTGCTAGTACATAAGAATAATTTAAACCAGCATTCTCAAAATAATAAGGTAAATGATATTGCTCCTTCAAATACTCCTCTGCTACTGTATGGTGAATATCTAAGCCAATATTCTTTGCATCTATCCAATTGGGAATATCAAATGTAAATAAATGATATCCTGGTTCAACATTTGGTGCTTTTTCGAACGGATTAATCAGCTTTGAGAAATCTTCATCGCTTATAATAATTGCATTGCGACTGACGATAGCAGATGGGAAAATTAATTTTGGATATACACTACTGATAACGATATCTACATTATTTTCCTTTAATGTTGTTTTCACTGTCGTTTTTTCAAGTTCCTTTAATGATTCATCGGAATAAGCAATGAACATGGCTTGTCCAGCGTTTAGTTTCACCATTGGGTATCCAAAAGAAAATAACAAATTGTTAATATCGCTCGCTCTGAATACCTCTACTTCGTTTAACGTATGCGTTGACGTTTGCTTTTTTACTACAAGACGAGATAAGTGATAGGACAATCCTGATTCCTCTAACTCATAAATAAGTGATGAAATATGTGCTACTTCATAAGGGTTATCTTCATGCCCTTTATAAATAATTCCAAGAGGATTTATTTTATCGTATTGAGATGTGTAAGACGATAATGCAGATAATACACCTACACATAAAAAAGCAAGTGTCGAAACCATCGTGACGACAAAAAACATTTTGGCATTACTACGAAAAATATGTGTCTGTTCGGCTATAGAAATCATACGGGATTTTTTCCAATACACACTTTTTCTTCGCTTTATTCGCTCTATAATAAACAACGCTGTATCCGTGAATAAATAATACGTGCCGATTAATACAAATAAAGGTATAAATAACGTGAATGTAAAAAGCGTTGTTTTCGTTGTTAACAAAGATAAAATATATCCGATTGCAATAAATACAATACCCAGGATTGCACCACGCTTTGAATATTGGTCGGATACCTCAACATATTGATGACCTTTTAATAAATCAATTAGCTTGGATTCCTTCGTAAACATTGCACTCATTAATGAAATAACGACGAATGCACTCAAAAATACGAATAGGGTTAAAACAAATGGCTCCCACGAAAAATACAGTGGTAATTCATCCAAATATAAAATTTCACGAACAATCATAAAGAAAAACTTCGTAAAAGCATAACCAAACACGATACCTGTCACACATGAAAACGTCCCGATCATCATCGTTTCTAAAAACATCAGCTTACTTAATTGTCTTTTTTCCATACCAAGATGTAATAAAATTGCAAATTCTTTAGAGCGCGCTTCTAAAAAAGCCTTTACTGAATAAAAAATGAAAAACCAAGAAAACAACACAAGAATTATTTCTGCCACGATCATCCCTATAATAGATACATCACCTAAAAAGCCTTGTTCAATAGCCGGATGAAACATGAGCATCGAATAAATGAAAAACACAAATACTGAAAAAAAGCTGGCCATAAAAAAGGCAGCATACACACGGAAATTCCGAAAGACATTACGGTAAGCGAATTGTTGAAAGGTCACCTACTTGCCCTCCTAACAAACTTAAAACATTTAAAATACGTTGGAAAAACGTTTGTCTACGATCATCACTATATATTTCGTTAAAAAATTCACCATCTTTTATAAATATCACGCGGTCACAATAACTTGCTGCAATGGGATCATGCGTCACCATCACAATCGTTGCTTGACGTTCTTTATTCACTTTATTTAGTAGCTCTAGCACTTCTCTAGAGGCATTCGAATCTAAATTTCCCGTTGGTTCATCCGCCAATATAATAGAAGGCTCATGAATAAGTGCACGTGCAATGGCCGTACGCTGTGCTTGTCCACCCGATATTTCATCTGGCCGCTTTTGTAAAATAGATTCAATACCTAGTTTATCTGCCAGATTAGCTAATCTATCCTCCATTACTTCAAGAGGTTGATTATCTAACGTTAAAGGGAGGACGATATTTTCTTCCACCGTTAACATAGGCAATAAATTAAAATCCTGAAAAACAAAGCCTAATTGACGACGACGGAAATAGGCAAGCTCCGTCTTGTTCAAACTTTGTGGCTTTATACGATCAAAAATAATTTCTCCTGATGTTGGACTATCAATCGTAGAAATCATATTAAGAAGCGTTGTCTTCCCACTACCAGACGGCCCCATAATCGCTAAAAACTCCCCTTTTTCAACCTCGAAGCTTAGCTGATTTAGTGCACGATGTGTCACTTTTCCTTCATAAACTTTCGTTACTTCATTAATTTGTAATATAGACATTCGAATCCCTCTTTTACAGCTGTATCAGATACTATTTTACTTTGTTCATACAACATATTTAAAAAGTTACATGTACAGTCGTTCCTACTCCGACTTCAGATGTGATTTCTAGCTGATGCCCGAGTTTTTCACAAATTTCCTTCGCTAAGTACAGTCCCATTCCTGTCGATTCCCCCGTTTTCCGACCATTCTCCCCAGTGAAAAATGCTTTTGTGACTCGTGATAAATCAGACGTTGGAATTCCAATCCCTTCATCTATTATTTGTAATGTGATATCGTTTTCTTGCCTTGATGCGGACAATATAATTTTTTTATTCGGTTCAAAAGTATACTTCACCGCATTGGTTATAAACTGCGTAATAATAAATTTTAGCCATTTTGAATCACTAGCTACAATGAGATCCTCATCAATATGGAGCTCTGGGAATACGCGATTCGTTATGAATAATCGTTTATTTTCATTCACTATAGACGTGATGACAGCCTTTAAAGGTACTTGCTCAATTTGCATATCATCCTCAAAATTTTCAAGGCGAGCCGTCATCAGAACCATATCCAACCCACGTTTTAACCGATCTACTTCTTCTTGAACGCTTTTTTTATCTAGCTCTTGCTCTTCCTGTAGCAATAATTCTAAAACAGCAACGGGCGTTTTCATTTGATGAATCCATTGGTTCATAAATTTATGCTGGCGGTTTTGCTTCGCATATAAAACTTGCACCTCATGCTGATACACACGATAAAGCTCATGTAAATACATTTCCGTCTGAATATATTCGAATGTTTTAGCATTTTTCTGAAGGGCATCTTCCATTACAGTGGGTAAATGCGTTATTTTGTTTAAATATCGACGCCGTAACATATAACGGATAACTAAAAAAGAAAGAAGTAAAAGCATGCTAATGACAATCGTATATAAAGCCGTATCAAAATTACGAAATCCATCAAGCCAATATAACAGTAGAATAAAAAGCACGACGACATTGTGAAAAATAATATATGAAACGTGCTCTATTAAAAAAAGTCGTATACCCATTATGCTTCCTCCGGGTGTAAAACGAAACGATACCCCGCTCCACGCATCGTTTCAATAGAGGATTTCACACCGTAATCGGCCAATTTTTTACGAACACGTGTCATATTTACATTCAGTGTATTTTCATCTACAAACGCTTGGTCATCCCATAGCTCCTCTAGTAATACATCCCGTGACACAACTTTTGGTGACTGTCCGATTAGCAAATCTAATATGATACATTCCTTTTTTTGAAGCGGAATCACGATATCCTTTATATGCAGCTCCATACTTTCTAAATATAAGGTAATTAAACCTTGTTTTACTGTTCGTTCTTCTTGTCTACTTGAATATTCTCCATATGTACGTCGCAAATGACTTTTGATTTTCGCGAGTACAATTTCGTAGTTAAATGGTTTTGTAATAAAATCATCCCCGCCATTTTCAAGTGCAAATATTTGATCCATTTCACCAGAACGAGCAGAAATAAATAAAATGGGGCATGTCGTATGCTGACGTAATTGACGACACCAATAATAGCCATCATAAGACGGTAAATTTATATCAAGCAGCACCATATGCGGTGTAAAAGCTAAAAATTCTTCGATAAGTGCATCAAAATTTTGAATTGTTGCTACCTCATATTGATATTTACGTAACTTTTCAGCAAGCAACGTAGCAATTTTGGGATCATCTTCTACAATAAAAATTCTATGTTTTTCCATTCGCACGACCTCCTCTACACTCTATTTTAACAATAAAAAAGAGTCCTCACCAAATAATAGTGAGCACTCTTTTTTATTTTCGAACTTATCTGTCAACTAATATATTAATTGTAAAAAATCTTCTGTTGTAATACCACCGAAATAGGTTGAAATATCGATGTCCGCTAACGCTTCTGCTATAGCCGTACGATCATATTTACAGCCTATTAGCAGTTGCTCCACTTCTGATACATCGCCTACTCCAAAGAAGTCACCAAAAATTTTCGCTTCCTCAATCAGTCCTTTATTTACTTCTAATCGAATATCAATGCCACCTGATGGGAAGCGGTGTGTTTTTTGAATATTAAAGCGTGGTGATTTTCCATAGTTCCATTCCCACTGCTGGTAGCGACTTTCGGAAATTTCATTAATTTTTTTCCAATCATCCTCAGTTAATTTGTAATACTGAATATTTTCCTCGCCATCGAAAATCGATTTTAATATTTCCATGCGGAATTGTTCCACTGATATTTTCTCAGTTAAAAACTCAGAAATATTGGCTACACGGGAACGAACAGATTTAATTCCTTTCGATTCGATTTTGTCTTTCTTCACTTTTAAAGCAGATACAACAGCATCGATTTCTGTATCAAACATTAAAGTTCCATGACTAAACATGCGTCCTTTAGTAGCATATTGTGCATTACCTGATACTTTACGACCTTCTGCTAAAATATCATTGCGACCAGAAAGCTCTGCATGGACTCCTAATTTCGCTAAGGCATCCACTACAGGCTGCGTGAATTTTTTATAGTTATGGAAGCTGTTACCGTCATCTTTCGTTAAGAAACTGAAGTTTAAGTTTCCTAAATCATGATAGACAGCACCTCCACCAGATAGACGACGTACAACAATAACACCGTTTTCCTCCACGTAATCTGTATTAATTTCTTCTATTGTGTTTTGATTTTTCCCAATAATTATGGAAGGTTGATTAATGTAAAACAGTAGAAAATCATCTTTTTCAATATCCATATGCTTCAATACATACTCTTCTATTGCTAAGTTAATACGTGGATCAGTAATGCCTTTATTGTCGATAAAATACAAGTTCATTCACTCCTTCACAAAATCTCCTTATTCATTTTAACTTAAATTTCCGTTTTTGTGTTGACGAATACAAACTGTTATAATACAATGTAAATAATCAAATCAGTAATATAACAGTTTACCTAAGGAGGTTAGCCACAATGTTAGAAAACGTAGTCGAGTTTTTTAAAAACTTACCAGATAAAGTTTGTGTTCAATGCGGTGACAAAATCGAAGAACAAAGCGAATGCTACAGCAACAATTGTGAAAAATGCAACTCTCTATAGTCGTATATTATTGATACCCGTTAGCAAGTCTAACACTTCATCATGATGATGATCCTATAAGAAAAATGCTTACAACAAATTAAAGCCCTTAAGTACGCTCAATACTTAAGGGCTTTTTTCTTTGACTGTTACACTTTGAATCGTAATGTTACAGCTCGAAGTTCCTGTGCCTTTTCACTTAATTCATTCGCTACGTTGTTCACTTGTTGCATAGTAGCAGCTTGTTCTTCCGCAGCTTCTGCAATAATTTGAGCCGTACTTGTCGTCATGCTTCCACTATCGGCAATATTTGCTATAGATGCAGCAACCTCTTCTGCATTAGCTGAAATGATTTCAGATGTAGCAGAAATTTGTTCAATTTGATCCGAAAATGTATGAACAGACTCTGTAATAGAATAAAATGCATCGCCTGCGTTGTGAATCATTGTGACCCCATCATTTACAGAAATAAGCCCCTCATTTACTGCCTTTTCTACGTTTCTTGTATGTGTTTGAATTTCATTCGTAATCGTTGCAATCTGCTCTGCCGACTTATTCGATTGTTCTGCCAACTTTCGTACTTCATCTGCTACAACGGCGAAGCCTTTACCATGTTCTCCCGCACGCGCCGCTTCAATTGCTGCGTTCAATGCTAGTAAGTTTGTTTGTTCAGTAATAGCTGTAATAACCTTTGTAATTTCCCCAATTTCTTGTGATTGATTACTTAACATTTGTGTAAGGTCCGCAACACGTGCTGTCGCATCTGATATAATCTCCATCTGTGCTTTAGCAGTGGTGATTGTTTGACTACCGTCATTCGCAGCTTGTGTCATCGAAATAGCTTGTTGATGCAAGCTTTGTGTAGACTCTGCAATGCTTTGGACATTTTTTGCCGTTTCATCCATCGCTACTGCACTTTGCTGTGATGCACTTGCTGAGGAAGCTAAATGAGCCGTAGTTTCTTGCACGCGAAAAGCGACATCAGCTGAAGCAGCCGTCACTTCCTCTGTGCTTGCTAAAAGATCTTCTGATGCAGCAGATAAATGCCCCGTAATATCCTGCGCATTCCGGATTAAACCATTTAAATTTTGCTTCAAAAAATTCACAGCATTCGCAAGTGTTCCAATTTCATCATTCCTATGATGCTCGATATTTGGCACCGTTAAATCGCCATTCGCTACTATTTCAGCTGTAGAGATGACTTTACGCAGTGGCATAACGATGGAATTCCTTACAAATAAAACAAAGTGTGTAACTATAATTACTCCTAAAATAATAAACGTAATGGAGATCATATTAGCACGTGACATTGTGTCATGCACAGTTTGTTCAACGCTATTTAATTGTTTTAGCTGATAGGTTTCCAATTCACTAATGAGCTTTTGAATTTCACTATTAGTATTTGTAACATCACCATTAATGTAAGATATAGCAAGGTCAGTATCTCCACTATCAAATGCTTGTACAGCTAAATGAGTGCTTACCAGTAATTTTTCGTGTAAGGGAACTACTTGATCCACAATATCCTTTGTATAATCAGATCGTAAGAGTGAAGCCATCTCGTTCACCGAGTCTGTAAGTTTTGTTTCGTATTCTTCAAGATTTTTTGCTGTGGCAGCATCTTTATTATTTAAAATATATGAACGCAAATACATCCCATATTTAGCACTTGTTCTTTGAATTTCATCCGTTAACTGTACTTGTACAATTCGATGATCAAGGACTTCTGTCAAATGCTCGTCTAGTTGCTTAAATTGGATATATGAAAGGATATTCGCAATTAATAAAAAACTAGTTAATGAGATAAATCCTATATTCAATTTTTTTTTAACAGACATATACATTCCTACCTTCTTCAAAAATTCCTACTGTACTATTATAGTTAATATAGCTATAAATTTTATATCGGGTCAATAATAGGTCTTTTTTAGTGATAATGATTGATAGTTAACAAATTGTAACAAAATAATAATAACAATACAAAAAAGCGATTCAAGAATGTTTAAAGCATCCTTGAATCGCTTTTGTCATTACGCTTCAACTTGTTTAGAGTAGCGTTTTTTAAATATTAATGCGAAATAACCTAACGTAATAACTAAACATACAACAGTAAAGCCTGCTAATACAGCATAGTTCAGTCCTAAGAATGACATATCTCCTGTTGAAATAGCCGCCTTAAATGCTTGCACTGAATAAGTCATTGGGAATAACGGATTAAATACTTGTAATTGGCTAGGTACTAATTCAATTGGGAATGTACCAGCACTTGTTGTTAATTGAATAATTAACACTAAAATGGCCATAAAACGTCCTGGATCACCAAATATTGATACGAGCATTTGAACAATCGCTAAAAACGTAAAGCTAGTTAAAATCGCTGTTAACGTAAACCATGCTAAATTTTCAACTTCAAGTCCAAGAACTCCGACTACAACCGCAACGGATATTAATGCCTGTATAATACCAACGAAACCAAGAACAGATACTTTACTAATAAACCAAGCTGCTGGGTTTGTAGGTCGAATAGCTGGTTCTACAAGTGGGAATACAATCGAAATTAATAATGCCCCTACAAATAATCCAAGTGAGATAAAGTATGGTGCAAAACCTGTACCATAGTTTGGCACGTGGTTAACCGCTGTTTTTTCTACATCAACCGGCTCAGCAACCATATCATAATTGTCGTCAGTTGGGTTGACATTTACTTGCTCACTTGCTTCTGTTAATTTAGATGATAATGTAGCTGTACCATCCACAAGTTCTTTTGTTCCGTCTGCAAGTGTAGAAGATCCTTCTGCTAATTCACCAGATTTTTCCGCAAGTAATGACGTACCATCTGATAATTGGGTAGTGCCATTCACTAAAGTATGAAGCCCTGTAGCTAATTCATTAGCGCCTTCTTTCGCTGCACTAGCACCAACAGTTAGTTCACCAAGTTTACTTGCAATTGTAGTATTACCTTCCGCTAAACTTTCCGCGCCATTTACAAGAGCGTTAGTATTCGCTGCTAATTCGTTGACACCTGCTGAAAGTTGTTGCTGACCGGCAGCAAGCTGTTTACTACCTTCACTTAATTGTGCAGCACCTTGTTGTAACTCACCTGTGCTTGTCACGAATTGTGATAATCCTCCAGCAAGCTGTGCGCTTCCCTCATTTAACTGAGTTAATGTGGCTTGCAGTGCTTGTGCCTGCTCTTTTGGTAGACTCGCTAATAATTCTTGCATTTGTTTTGATAATGCATCTATGCCGTTATGTAGATTTGCTGCACTATCATTCAGTTTACTAGCTCCTGCTTGTAAGTTAGTCGTGCTATTTGCAAGAGATTCCATACTACTTGTAAATGATTGTTGCTTCTCTACTAATGTAGCTTGACTATTCGCTATTTTTGCTACGCCATCTGTATAATTCGTAATCCCTTGTTTCAAATTATTGGCACCATCCGCAGCAGTATTTGCACCTGCCGCTAATTGTTTACTGCCTTCTTCAATAGCTGTCAAGCCTTGTGCTAAATTCGTTGCACCTGCTGCAGCTTTCTCCGTGCCTGCAGATAATTCACTAGAACCGTTTGATAACTCAATTGTACTAGCAGCCAATTGTTCTAAATATCCTTGTAAATCATTTGCACCATCTGCAATTTTTTGCGCGCCTGAATCTAACTCACCTGCGCCATCTGCTGCTTCAGTAAAGCCGTCTCCTAACTTCGTAATCGAAGCAAATAATTTTTCCGCATATGTTTTAGATACTTGCGAATTTACTTCCGCCTTAATTTTTTCCATCGCTGTGTCACCAATTTGTGCACTTAAGAAGTTAAAGCCTTCATTCGGAATGTAGTCAATCACAAGTTTTGATGGGTTTTCATCTAATAATGTTGTCGCATGTTGTGAGAAATTATCTGGAATGCGAATGACCATATAGTAATCGCGATCCAATAACTGTGCCTCTGCTTCTTCACTATCTATTTCTTCGAATTGGAACTGCTCACTATCAATCAGCTTTTTCGTCAGCTCATCGCCTAGCTCCATTGTTTCTCCCTCAAATGTTGCTCCTTTATCATCGTTCACAATCGCAACTGGTAAGTTACTTAATTGTGCATATGGATCCCAAAAGGCCCATAAAAACATACCACTGTATAGTACTGGGATAAATAATACAGCAACAATAGAAATCAACATTTTTTTTGTTGTCAAAATTTTAAGCCACTCCGACTTAATCATAAAGCCACACCCTTCATTTCCATAAAACTAATTGACCAAAATAGTCAAACGGTCATTTTACTGTATGAAAAAATCAGCATTTCATTCGCGAAAAACTGATTTTTTCACTACTTTTTCAATCCATTAAATATTGTTTGCTTAAACACTAACAATATTTGCTCTTCACTCATTGGCTCGTCATGCGTTTGTTGCCAATCAACAACAAAGGCGATATAGGATTTAAGAAGTAAATACGCAACGAGTTGCGGATTACATTCATTAATTTCACCTTTATTTACTCCTATTTGGATCCGCTCAGCAATATACGTAATAATCTCATTTTCGATTACTTGCATCATTTGTTTAACTGCAGGTGTTCGCAATTCTTTTTCTTCTTCAACTAATTTAGCAAACAGTACATGTCGCTCACGGAATTGAAGCATTTTCATTAAAGCCATATGTGCATTGATCGTAAAACTAAGGGAAGGATTAATTGTTAAATCCATCTCTACTTTCATTTCACGTATTAACGAAACGACAACTTCTTGTAATAATAGTTCCTTATTATCAAAAAAAGTATAGATAGTTCCTTTTCCGACATTTGCTATTTTTGCCACTTGTTCCATTGTTGTTGCTTTATAACCGAACAAAGAGAAAGACTTTGTAGCCGCTTCTAAAATTTCTTGCCTACGATCCAATCCATTTCACCTCATCGCAATAGAGTCGTCTTGAAGAGTGACCAGAAAACCATTTCGGTCATCTGGTCATTATTATACACTTATTCCACTACATTGCAAGTATTAATGATGCTCATTTTTGCTATGATCTTCTTCGTCATGTTCATCGCCATGATGCATCGTGTCGCTACTATTATCTTCTAATACCTTGCTCATATCTGGATTTCCTACTACAATTTTCT
This sequence comes from Planococcaceae bacterium UBA3370, assembly GCA_002360295.1. GTDB lineage: Bacteria > Bacillota > Bacilli > Bacillales_A > Planococcaceae > Metasolibacillus. The sequence continues at coordinate 3,671 of DEQI01000094.1, read as the reverse complement.
GCTTCGGCATTACATGAAAACCGCGCGCGTTTGTGTGAGCAAACAGATAATAAATCCCATCGTGTTCAAAAGTAAATTGGGCTGTATACACTCCGTCTTGATCGAGCGCACCTTCAATCATTTGCCCTTGATCACGCAAACCTGATTCCCATACTTCAAATTCAACGCTACCGTCATCCACTGCCTCTCCAGCTTGTGTCACTTTCGCTACTAGATCAATTACTTCGTTGGCATTCACTGCTTCTGGTGTTTGAATATCTACAATTACTTCTTGCGGCATAACGCCACTATCTATTGTGTCTACTTCTGGTTCCTCGTTACATCCAAATAGTAATGCAGGTACAGCTACTAAACTAAACATCCACTTTTTCATCTCTAATCCTCCATTAATGGAATCGTCACCGTGACGCACGTTCCTTTTTTTAATTCACTTTGTATAGTTAATTGCCCATGATGTAGTTTGACAAGTTGATCCACAATGGACAATCCTAAACCACTACCACCATCTGCACGACTTCGCGCTTTATTTACACGATAAAAACGCTCCGTAATACGTGGCAAGTCTTCTTGCGGAATACCAATGCCGCTATCTTGGATAGAAATAACAGCATCTTTCTGTTTAGCAATTGCTGTCAAATAGATGGCTGTGTTCGCATCAGAATAACGAATGGCATTTTCGATAATATTAATGAATATTTGCTTTAGCTTTTCTTCATCACCAAGTATAATCAATTCTTCATCGAAGGTTTGCTGAAGTGTTATATTTTTCACATCTGCTTGCTTTTGGAGTATCGCTACAACATCTCTTAACGTTTCTGCTAGTACAATTGGATCTAAATCGTATTCTTCCTGCTCCTGTAATGGTCGCGCAAGTTGTATAAGATCGTTCGTAAGACGTTCCATTCGATTCGCTTCTCTAGCAATGAGTCGTATTGCTTCTTCTCGCTCACTGCCTGAGATTAAATTATTTTGAATAACCTCACTATACCCTTTTACATAGCTTATTGGTGTACGTAACTCATGAGAAACCGTCGCTAAAAATGTTTTTTGTTGCTCATCCTCTTGTTGAATAGCCTCAGCCATATTATTAAAGGCCTGTGATAGCTGCCCCATTTCATCTTTTGATGTAACATTTACACGCGTTTCATAATGGCCTTTTGACATTTTTTCTGCTGCATGCTGTAGCTCATGTAATGGGCGCATAATTCGGCGCAATCCCTGCCTTACCAAAATGGCGAGTATAAAAGAAAAAAGAACAGCCCCGCCTAAAAGTAAAAGGACATCTGTATTTGCTAACTCAGTTATTTTCGCTAACGGATAGTACAAATAAATAATTCCCTCTAACCGATTTTGTTCGGTAAAAGGGAGTATGACTGAAATCACTTGACGATCAAAGCGTTCCACATAACCAATTTTGGTAATCGTTTTACCCGTTAAGAGCATTTCTCTTTCATTTGGTCCAATAAGCGTATTATAGTCCACTTCAAACGGTACACACGCACTGAGCTCACGGGGATTACGAATAACAAAAATATGATAATTCGAATACGCACTATAATCTTCAATTTGAGTGATTAATGTATCATCTACCTTTCCGCCATGATATAGAGTTTGCAGCTTTTTTCCTACTTCTATCATAGATTGCTCTGTATCACTTACGTATAATTCTTCGTACAAATAATCTGTAAAAACATACATAAATGTAATAGTTATTATTAAAAACGAGAGAATGAGCAACCATATTTTATTCGCAAGCTTTTTCATTTACACCTTTCAAAGCGATAACCAATGCCCCAAACAGTATGGATATACTCGCTTGCTTCCTTCGATTTTTTCCCAAGCTTTAAGCGTAATGTTTTTATATGTGTATCGACTGTTCTTGTCCCACCCGCATAGTCAATATCCCATATCCGTTCAAGTAACTGTTCGCGTGAATAGACTGTATCTGGATTTTGCATAAACAATAGCAGAAGTTCAAATTCCTTTAACGTAAGAATAACAGATTCGCCATTTACCATTATTTTTCTTGATATTTCATCTAATTTAATGACTCCACGTTCTATAAATTTTTGTTCTATATTTAATACAGACGAGTTTGTACGTCGAAGCACTGCATTGATTCGAGCCACCAATTCACTTCCAGTAAACGGTTTCACAACATAATCGTCTCCACCAATTGTTAGTCCCTTTACCTTATCATCATTTGCGTCTCTTGCTGTTAAAAAAATAATGGGGATATTCGATGTTTGTCGAATATCTTTACAAACACTAAAACCATCCTTATCCGGCATCATTACATCAAGAATGATGAGATCTACTTGTTCTTTTTCCAATATGTTAAATGCTTCCGTACTGTTAGCTGCTGTAATCGTTTGGATATAGTATTTTTCAAGCATCACTGTAATCAAATTTCGCATATCTCGTTCATCATCAACAATTAATACTGTCGTCATTATGAATTCCCCCTTACTAACAGTTGAAACGGTCCTTTGTCAGTTCCTATTTTTTGAATGACTTCACCGTTTTCTACAACATATAGTGTTTGGTCGTCGTAACCTGCCACAATAATTTGATTATTAAAATACGCGACTGCAAACGGATTCGCTCCTATTTCACTCTGCCATTTCAATTGCCCATGGTTATTTGTCACATATAAAAGGTTTTCACCATGGCTAACAATAGCTATTTCATCTTTATTTTGTGCAAATCCTACGGGCATTAAAGGCATAGCAAGTTCCTTCACTATTTGCCCTGTTTTCAAATCATGTACAGCAACCATTTGGTTAGGACTACTCCCTGCACCATGACCACCAATCCACAATGTATCATCAACTATTGCCAATCCGTGCGATAGTTTTTCAATTGGCCATTCATCGACTATTTTAAAGTCTTTCATTGACACAATAGACAATCGTGTATCTTTGTAGTTCACAACATATAATAGCCCATTATGAGCAATCATCGACATCGGATAATTATGTAAGCTTATTTCAGCTTTCAAATGCCCATATATATCAAAGGATGTTAAACTATTCGTTTTACTATTAGTTAAAAAAAACAGCTGCTCGTCTTCTGCATAATAAGCATTTGTAGTACCTAAACCTGTTTCAAATGTTGCTATTCTTTTGCCTGTCGATAGTTCATATACATCAGCTTTAGACAATTGATTACCATATAACAAAATACGGTCCTGCTGAATTAACGTTGCGCCCGTATACGCTTTGTTAAATCGCCATGTGGCTAACAATTCACCCTCTTTATTATAAAAAGTAAGTGATGGCTCTAAAATATTCATGGATGCTACAAAGGGTTGATGCTCATTGATCGGAGTAAAACTTTCTTCTGAACAGCTTACGAGTATACCAATGGCCATAATAAGTATGATCAATAGTTTGCGCATCGTCACCCCTCCTCCTAGTATCGTACTGTATAGTTGTGAAATAATAATGAAAAATAAACGGTCATTATGTGAACTTTGTGACTACAGTATGTTTATCATGTAACTATATAAAAAGGGTGTACAGTAAGAATTCCCCTTACTGTACGCCCTTTCTACTACTCATCTTCAAACTCAAACAAATCATTTAGTAATTTCACTGCTGCTTGTTTACCTTGTGCAATACAATCAGGCACACTAATTCCTTCATAAGAACTTCCGGCAAGCTGAACTA
>DEQI01000020.1:13830-17088 GCA_002360295.1 Planococcaceae bacterium UBA3370 | reverse complement strand
GTTCATATTACACTCGATGAAAATTTAGAGTTATCCTTACCGAATAGTACAAAGAAAATGTTAAGACGGGCGGAAAAAGAGGACTATGTCGTGACTTGCACGACAATGCCAACAAAGGAACAATTGGATCAATTTTTCTCGTTTTACGATGCATTTGCCAAAAATAAAAAAATAGTAAACCTTTCTTCATCCAATAAAAATACGATCCAATCTTTACTTCAGCAACAAGCAATTCTTTTTAGCTCCGTCGCCAATGCAGTAGGACAAATCTTATGTTATCGACTGGATATTATTGATGGAGATCGAGCACTTTCGTATTTTGTTGCTACATGGCCATACCCAGTCCAAGATCAGATGAAACAACAAATAAAATATGCAAACCGTTATTTATGGTGGCATAATTTGCTTTATTTAAAGGCTAATCAGTATGTATTATATGACGCGGGTAATTTAACAAATAATACATTAGTTGCCGAGTTTAAAAAAAGCTTTGGTGGACAAGTAGTGGACGTATATTCGGGGTATGTAGCCCATTCAACAGTTGGTCGTATGATGCTAGCCTTTAAATTTTGGTGGGACTAATAAATAATTTAATGAATTTTTTTCAAATTGAAGCTATATTTAGAAAACGATTATTTTGAATGTGATGCTACATGATCGATAAGTCCAAAAAGTGCGTAAAAGTACTTTTTGGGCTTTTTATATTTGAGATTTGAAGAACCTTTAGAAAATATATTGGTATATTAATATAACTGTACACTTCTACGTACTACCTAAGTAAAGGGGTTTGTAGAAAAAATATGTAGATAAAAACTGATTTTTATATAATAATATATTTGGATAATTCGGAATAATATAGGGAATTCGAACACAAAGGGGAGTTTGCCATTGATCTTATTAAACGGTAGCCATTTAACAATGGAACAAATGAAAGCCATTTTATATAAAAACGAAACTGTGGCGATGGATGAGGCAGCTATAAAGCGGGTAGTTACAAGTCGAGCGCTTGTCGAAAAAATGGTAAATGAAGATCAAACAGTTTATGGTATTAATACTGGTTTCGGAAAATTTAGTGACGTAAAAATAGCTGAAACAGAGGTGAATAAATTACAGCTTAATTTAATACGTTCCCATGCATGTGGATTTGGTGAGCTGTTTCCAGAAACCGTAGCACGTGCCATTGTTGTATTAAGATTAAACGCATTATTGAAAGGGTTTTCAGGTATTCGGTTGGAAGTGTTGGAACGTCTTGTGTTTATGATAAATGAACAAATACACCCAGCCATTCCGCAGCAAGGCTCATTAGGAGCATCAGGAGATTTAGCTCCGCTGTCCCATTTAGTGTGTACCTTAATTGGGGAAGGAGAGGTTCTCCAAAATAATCAAGTAATTGCGGCAAAAGATGTATGGGCGGACTATAGTATGGAACCAATCCAATTAAGGGCGAAAGAAGGATTAGCTCTCATTAATGGTACGCAAGCAATGACGGCACAAGGGGTAGTCAATTATATTGAAGCGGAAAAATTAGCGTTTGCTAGTGAGTGGATTAGTGCAATGACTTTAGAAAGTTTACGAGGAATTAGAGACGCATTCCATCCTGCCATTCATGAAGCACGAGGGTTTCAAGAGCAATGTAAAGTGGCTGAACGTATGCGAGATTGGTTTGAAGGGAGCTCTTTAATCACTTCACAAGGTGAGCTACGTGTCCAAGATCCTTATTCACTACGGTGTATTCCTCAAATTCATGGAGCAAGCTGGCAAGTATTAGGGTACGTTAAAGAAAAGCTTGAAATTGAAATGAATGCAGCGACAGATAATCCATTATTATTTGAGGAAGAGGATTTAGTCATATCAGGCGGCAATTTCCACGGACAGCCAATTGCCTTTGCAATGGACTTTTTGAAAATGGGTGTAGCAGAATTAGCCAATGTTTCAGAGAGACGCATTGAAAGACTCGTCAATCCAGCATTAAGTGAAGGATTACCGCCATTTTTAAGTGCTGACCCGGGCTTACAATCGGGGGCGATGATTTTACAATATGCTGCAGCCAGTCTCGTTTCAGAAAATAAAACACTTGCTCATCCAGCATCAGTCGATTCGATTCCTTCTTCTGCTAATCAAGAGGATCATGTGAGTATGGGGACCATTGCAGCACGTCATGCTTACAACATTATTGCGAATACTCGTCGTGTCCTCGCTATGGAAGCTTTTTGTGCAGCACAAGGGGTCGAATATCGAGGCGTGGAAAAGATGGCCCCGAAATTATATAAACAGTGGGAAGAAATTAGAAAAGTGGCTCCAGCCATAACAGAGGACCGTATCTTTAATAAAGATGTAGAAGCCATTGCAGTCACGCTACTATCATAGTGAGAGGCTAAATTAAAAACAAAAGGTTTATAGCTGTGTACCTTATATTTTTTTGGGAAATGTATCATGTCATTTAATAGAGTAGATTTTGCTATAATAGAAGCATTGAACGGAGGAATTGATATGACTAAACCACATTTACTTTTAATAGACGGTATGGCGTTATTATTTCGCTCATTTTTTGCTTCTGCGGCAATGAACCAATATATTCGTTTAGAAGATGGCACACCAACTAATGGGGTACAAGGATTTGCAAGACATGTATTGACAGCACAAAATATGATGAAACCGACGCACATGGCTGTTTGCTGGGATATGGGGATGCACACATTCCGTAATGATTTATTTGATGGATACAAAGCCAATCGTCCGGCACCACCAGAAGAAATGCTACCACAATTTGATATGGCCAAAGAAGTATCGTCTATGATTGGCTGGCAAAACTTCGGCGTTCCAGGAATGGAAGCAGATGATTTAATCGGCTCGATGATAGAAAAATGGAAGCACGATGCCAATATTACGGTCATTAGTGGGGATAAGGATTTATTGCAGCTATTAAATCCTTCTACACAAATTGCGTTTACGAAAAAGGGATATACTGAATACGATGTGTATACGGATGTTCGTTTTAAAGAGGAGTATGGCATTGAGCCTATTCAATTCGCACAGGTGAAGGCATTTATGGGCGATTCAAGTGATGGCTATCCTGGTGTCAAAGGTATAGGACCAAAGCAAGCCTTAGCACTCATTCAAACATATGGATCTATTGACAATGTACTTGCTTCATTAGATGAGTTAAAACCTGGACAGCGCACAAAAATTCGTGACAATATGGATATGCTAAAGTTATCACATGAACTAGCAACTATTCATACAGGAGTACAGATTGAA
>DEQI01000020.1:6589-13632 GCA_002360295.1 Planococcaceae bacterium UBA3370 | reverse complement strand
GAATTTAGCTATTTCACTGGGTTTTGTTTTTTCAGTCTCAATACTAATAATAAGCTAATAATTGAAACGACTGCTAATGCCATAAAGCCCATAGAGTAGCTTCCTGTAGCTGAATGAATAGAAGATAATAATAGTGGTGGGAAGAAGCCTCCTAAACCACCCATCATGGAAACGATCCCATTCACAATACCTGATTGTTCTAAGAAGAACATTGGTACAAGTTTAAAGACAACACCATTTCCAATACCACAAGCAAATCCAATAATTAAAATACCTGTAATAAATAAAATAATATTAGGTGATGTTGATACTATTAACGCGCCAATCACGATTCCAATAAATACAGCCATTAATAGTTTGAATGAATCGAATTTATCTCCTAAATAGCCACCTAACGTACGGCAGCAAGTAGCAAGTACGATAAAGACAGCAGTCATTATTCCGGCATTTACTTTATCAAAACCAAAATTTGAAACTAAGAAGTTTGGTAAAAATACTGTGAAAGCCACAAATGCACCAAACGTAACGAAGTAGAATAATGAGAAGAACCACATTTTTTCGTTCTTGTACACACCTTTTATTTGTTGAATAATAGGTGTTTTCATTTTAGGTTCTTTTCTATCGCCTAAAAATACGTTTATAATAGCAAAAATAATAAGTAAGATTAGATAGAATTTAATAGCTGTTGACCATCCATATTGGGCAGCAACAACTGGTGCGGCAAATGTAGAAATCGCCGTTCCCATATTACCAAAGCCATAAATTCCATTAACAAGACCATGCTTTTCCTTTGGATAGTATTTTGGAAGTGATGTAACACCAACAGAAAATACTGCTCCACCAATACCAAGGAACGTACCGCCAATGATTAAATCCATATAGGATGTTGCTTCACTAATATAGTATACAGGAAATAATAAAATGATGAAGCTTGCTAGAAAGACAATTCGAGCTCCTAAAATATTAGCATAATAACCTAATGGTATACGTAAAATCGACCCTAGAACTACTGGTATTGCTGTAATAATTGCTAGCTTATCTTCAGGAATAGCGATATCTTCCTTGATATAAGGTAACAACGAAGAAATGATTACCCAAACCATAAATCCTAAAACGAGGTTCATTGTTTGTAAAGGTAATTGTATTTTTTTTATCATTCCATTCACCTTCTATTATTGTTTAATGTTGTGAATGACAAATGATTGATTCCCTACACACATCATAAATACTAGACTGAGATAATCAAATAGGGATTTCCCCTTTTCTTAAAAGAGAAAATCCCTATTAAATCATTTGTAATGATACACAAACACGCTTTAAAATAGATAAACTGATGAAAAATATAGGCAATTATTCATCAAGAGGTTTAGAATTCAAGCAATTTCTTTTTTAAAGCGTACTCTACTAATTCTGGGCGACTTTTTAAATGGAGTTTATCCATAATCTTTGTTTTATTTGCTTCGACCGTTTTCACGGAAATAAATAATTTTTCGGCAATTTCTTTATTACCATATCCTTTTACAACAAGAAGTAAAATTTCCATTTCTCTTTTAGATAAAATTTTAAAAGGATCTAATTCATCTGTTTCAGAGTTATTTTTTAATAACTCATTAACAAGTAAGGTTGCCATCTTTGGTTGAATATATGTACCGCCTTGATGTACCATACGTATGGCAGATATAAGTTCTTCATCTGGAGAGTTTTTAAGTATGTATCCAGAAGCCCCGTTTTTTAACACGTAAAATAAATATTCTTCATCATCATACATCGTTAAAATCAATATCTTCGTGTTAGGAAAATCTTCACTTATTTTCCCAGTGGCAATTAAACCACTTTCACCCGGTGGCATGCTAATATCCATTAGTAAAACATCAGGCTGATATTTAGCTACCATAGCATAGGCTTCTTTTCCATCTGCAGCAGTCGCAACTACCTCCATATCATCTTGATAGTTTAATATCATTGAAAATCCACTTCGAACAACAGCATGATCATCAGCTATTACAATTTTCACCATTATACCTCCTTAACATTGTTTTTCTGAAGTAATGGTATACGAACTTGAATTTTAGTTCCCTTATCTAGTTCTGATTTAATAGTTAATATACCGTTGACAAGTTCAGCTCTTTCTCTCATTCCATATAATCCAAGTCCTGTTCCTTTAGGTGCATTCACTTGGACATCAAATCCCATACCTTTATCCTCGACAATTAAAATTAAATCATCGTTTTCTTCATACAATCGGACCGAAATTTCCTCCGTATTTGCATATTTAATAGCATTTAATACTGCTTCCTGACATATACGATAGACCACTGTCTCAATTTCAGTATTAAAGCGTGCAGATGATAGCTCTGACAAAAAATGAACGATAATGCCATAATTATTTTCTACCCATTTAAAGTGCGAACGGAAAGCGGCATCTAAACCGAGATCATCCAAGGAAGCAGGGCGTAATTCTACAGATAAATTTCGAATTTCGTCTAAAAGTCGAGCTAATGATTTCTCCGTTTGTTCGAGCTTTTTCAAAGCATCTTCATTTAGATGCAAATATTTTAAAACGCGAATATCAACTAGTGAACTAAGTAACTCTTGTGCTACACAATCATGAAGTTCACGGGATATGCGTTTACGCTCATCTTCTTGCGCTTTAATGACATACTTGGTCATTTTTGAACGATAGAGTGATTCACGCGTTTTTGATTGCTTCGTCAGATCAAGTAGCGTAAGCACATAAATTTTTTGTTCCTCATCTATCATTTTATAGCTTGCTGTAAAAGGAGCAATTGTATCATCTTTTAATTTTAAATACACTTGGAAAGAGGAAAAATCTTTTTCTGGCTTATTTAAAAAGCAATTAAAACATGACATTAAATCTTCTTCATTCGTATATCCTCTGCAAAATTGGCAAATCGCATTAATTTTAGCACCATGTATTTGCTTTAATACCTCATGTGAAAGAAGACTTTGAGCAGCTGGATTTAAGGCTAAAACAATCCCTTTTGAATTCAAGAAAATGATCGCTTCTGTACTGTTATAATACATTTTCATTATGCTATCTTCTAATTTGAAACCATTTAAACGAAACAATTTACTCACATCTCCTTTGTATCAAAAGAACAAAAACCAGAGGCAATTGAATGTAGAAATTCGTCAAATAAACTGTCTGTTAATTGATTCTGTTCTCTAAATCCGACCAATAATACGCCTGCTACTCGATTACTTTCCCATAAAGGAACAGCACCAATGCTTTTCAAACTCTCACCAACAACAATGGGATATCTAAGTAATTCGTTTATGGGTACCTCTTTATCGACATTTTTAATAATCATGGGTTTTCCCGTTTTAAATACAGTTCCTGCTATCCCTTTCCCCGGATATAACACGATACGTTGATAACGATTAGTTAAATTTCCTGAAGCATACTGCCATTTAAGGATAGGGGAATTATCAACTGTATTCACAATATTCAATGCTACAAAGTCAAACTTAAACTTGTTACGTATCTGATCAATTTCTATTTGATAATCAGCTAATACTAATTTCTCCATCATAAAAACTCCCTTTGTAAATGTTGATTTTCACTATTTATATAATGATGAAAATATTTTTTTGCTATATCTTACGTATAGGCTTATTTAATTCTTACAATTTCATGTGCTGGGTACGCCTTTTAAAAAAATGCTTTTCTTATTTTGAACTTTATATAGATTAGTTGGAATTCGATTTTTGAGATTCATGTTTGACGAATTTCTACAGCTATAATACGACTACAATTAAATAGAAGACAAGTCTTTGGCTGTTAATAAAGCGTTAACATGTGTTGTTCAATTGTACGATCTTACAATGACCCCTTCAATTTTAGCGAAATGAGTACATAATGAAAATAAAGAAGAGGGCATATTGCCCTCTTCTTGGTGTTATTTAGTAGAATGTTTGCGATATAAAATATAGTTTCTACGAATATAGTTGACTGGTACACTCCAAATATGAACAAGTCTTGTAAACGGCCAAAGAGCAAATATACCAAGTCCTACCAAAATATGAATTTTAAATGATAGTGGAACATCAGTCATTAGAGAGGCATCTGGATTAAAAAGGAAGAGACCTCTAAACCATACTGAAATCGTTGAACGATAATCAAAGCTTGGCTCTACTATATTTGTCACTACTGTGCTATACATTCCCATAAATACGATAAATAGTAGAAGCACATTCACAACTAAATCTGAAGCAGAGCTTAATTTACGTACATTTTTCTTAGTAAAGCGTCGTGATGTTAACACAATCATTCCAGCTAATGTTAAGAAACCAAATATACTTCCAATATAAACTGCGCCAATATGATATAAATGGTCACTTACACCAACAGCATGTAACCATTCTTTTGGAACGCCAAGTCCTCCGATGTGACCGAAAATAACTGGAATGATGCCTAAATGGAACAGCATACTACCAATTCGTAATTGTTTCTTTTCAATAAATTCACTCGACTTAGCAGTCCAACCAAATTGATCAGTACGATAGCGATAAAAATGACCTATCACACATACAGCTAAGCAAATATACGGAAATATAATCCAAAGAAATTGATTGAGACTATTCATTTGTATCTACCGCCTTATTTATACATGCTTTTAATGTTTCACGTACTGCCTTAATTACATAATAATAAGGACTATTATGTTCTTCTAATGATTTTAAAAGATGGTAGGTACCATCCTCTAATACCGCCATTAGCATAGAGAAGCTTTCTTCAGCACGTTCATCACCGCGCCATTCTGCTGCATATAAAAATTCACACATTAATGGTAAATAATCAGATAGCTCTTCATCCGGCATATCTAATCCAAACATTTCATACAACACTTTTAATTTTGCAAGCATTTGTCCACGTTCTTTTGTATCTTCAAATTTAAAATATGTCATGTATAAAGTAGAATCTTTTTGGAAATCAAATGTTTTCACATACATTTCTTCGATTTCTTCCATACTGTAGCCCTGCATAAGTTTCCAATAGCTTTGAATGGATTCATAAGCAGGGTCTGAGGAATCAAAAGATTCCTCAATTAATAATGGATGAAAATTTATTTTTTCTGGATATGACAATTGTTGAGCGAAGAAACCAAATGCATGCTTATGCTTATAAAGTTCTTCTAAATTAATCACGCCAGATTCCTCCGTAGAAGTTTTCTTCATACATTTCTTTGCCATTTTTACCAGTTGTTACACCACAACCACCACAGTCCATCGAGTATCCTTCTAGTCCTTGTGAACGATAAGTATCTAAATGTGCCTCTTTGTGAGAAGTCGGTATAACAAATCGGTCCTCATATTTTGCAATCGCTAATAAGCGATACATAGCTTCTGTTTGTTGAGCTGTTAACCCAACTCGGCTTAGACGTTTTTCATCAAAATCTTTCCCAGAAGATTTCGCACGCATAAACATACGCATCATAGCCATTTTTTGAAGAGCTGCTTTCACCGTTTGTGTATCTCCAGCGGTTAACATATTCGCGATGAATTCAACTGGTGTACGCATTTCTTCGATAGCAGGGAAGATATAATCAGGATTTTGAATTGAATCTTTCCCTTCAAAATAGTTCATAATCGGACTTAAAGGTGGTACATACCAAACCATTGGTAAAGTACGGAACTCAGGGTGAAGAGGGAAAGCTAATTTATATTCAATTGCCAGTTTATAAACTGGTGAATTTTGTGCAGCCTCTAACCAATCTTCACCTATGCCATCTTTACGAGCTTGTTCAATTACTTTAGGATCATTTGGATCTAAGAACAGGTCGCATTGTGCTTTATATAAGTCTTTTTCATTTTCTGTGGATGCAGCTTCAGATACTTTATCTGCATCGTATAACATAACGCCTAAGTAGCGAATGCGTCCTGTACATGTTTCAGAGCAAACAGTTGGTAAGCCTGCTTCAATACGTGGGAAACAGAATGTACATTTTTCTGCTTTATTCGTTTTCCAGTTGAAGTATACCTTTTTATAAGGACAACCTGTCATACAATAACGCCAGCCACGGCAAGCTTCCTGGTCTACTAAAACGATTCCATCTTCATCACGTTTGTACATAGCACCAGATGGACATGAAGCCACACATCCTGGGTTTAAACAGTGCTCACATAAGCGAGGCAGGTACGTCATAAATGCATTTTCGAAATTAAACTTAATATCTTCTTCAATTTTTTCGATATTCGGATCTTTAGGACCTGTTTTATGAGCACCAGCTAAATCATCTTCCCAGTTAGGTCCCCATTCAAGGTTCATTTTTTCACCAGTCACAGCAGAATGAGGTCTTGCTACTGGTTGATGTTTTTGCTCACCAGCGTTCGTTAAATGCTCATAATTATATGTCCAAGGTTCATAGTAATCTTTCATTTCTGGCATATCAGGGTTGTAGAAAATTTTCCCTAAAGCCACTTTAGATAGTTTACTACCTGATTTAAGTTCAAGCTTGCCGTTTTTTAACGTCCAGCCACCTTTATATTTTTCTTGATCTTCCCATCTCATAGGATAGCCAATACCTGGTTTTGTTTCTACATTGTTAAACCACATATATTCAGCACCAGGACGGTTTGTCCAAGTGTTTTTACAAGTTACGCTACAGGTGTGGCATCCGATACATTTGTCAAGATTCAGTACCATTGCTACTTGCGCTTTAATCTTCAAGCCACTTAACCTCCTTCATTTTGCGGACTGCAACATATACATCCCGCTGATTTCCGATTGGTCCATAATAGTTAAATCCATAGCTTAATTGTGCATATCCACCAACCATTTGTGTCGGTTTCACATGAATACGAGTTGGTGCGTTATGACTACCACCACGCTCATTTGTAATTTCAGAGCCTGGAACATTGATATGTTTATCTTGTGCATGATACATGAACATTGTGCCTCTAGGCATTTTATGACTCACTACAGCACGTGCTGTTACGACACCGTTACGGTTATATACTTCAAGCCAATCATTATCTTGAATGTCATGTTCAGCTGCGTCTTCGTTATTAATCCAAACTGT
>DEQI01000020.1:0-6530 GCA_002360295.1 Planococcaceae bacterium UBA3370 | reverse complement strand
TGAATATTCCATTTTCCGTGTGGTGTTAAATAACGTAAAACAAGTGAATCTTGACCGCCAATTATTTTTTTATCTTTTGAACCAAAGACCATAGGCGGTAATGTTGGTTTATATACAGGAAGAGCTTCACCGAATTGTAAGAAAATCTCGTGATCAATATAGAAATGTTGTCTTCCCGTTAATGTACGGAATGGTACAAGTCTTTCAATATTCGTTGTAAACGGTGAATAACGTCTACCCATTTTGTTTGAGCCAGGGAACACCGGAGTAGGGATAACCTCACGAGGTTGAGCTGTAATATTTTGGAATGTTATTTTTTCTGCTGCACGATCCGCAGAAATATCCTTAAGCTCTACACCTGAATCCTCTTCAGCCGCTTCAAATGCGCGTTGAGATACTGCACCGTTTGTAGCAGATGAAACATGCAATATAGCATTGGCTGCATCTCGAGCTGTCATTAGCTTCGGTAAGCCATTTTTAATTGTTTCATCTGTGTATATACCATTAATAGACTTCAATTCTTCATACTCTTCTTTAACAGAGAAGTTGACACCGTGAGCGCCAACTTTGCCTTTCGCTAAGTTAGGTCCTAAAGTGATATATTTATCGTAAATCTGTGTATAATCACGTTCCACAACAGCGAAGTTAGGCATTGTTTTACCTGGGATGGCATCAATTTCACCTTTCTTCCAGTCTTTCACGACTCCGTATGGTTGAGCGATTTCATTCGCTGAATCGTGCGCAAGAGGGGCTGTAACAACATCCTTATACACGCCTGGTAAATGCGTCTTAGCCATCTCAGAGAACGTTTTGGCTAATGACTTGTAAATATCCCAGTCAGAACGCGATTCCCATAACGGATTAACAGCTGGATTAAATGGATGAATGAATGGATGCATATCTGTAGATGAAATATCTGTTTTTTCATACCAAGTAGCTGCTGGTAAAACAACATCTGCATACATCGGTGTGGCAGTCATACGGAAATCGAGTGCAACTAGTAAGTCTAATTTACCTTCTACTTCATCTCTCCAGACCATTTCTTCTGGTTTATCTTCTTCATTCGCTTGAGATAACAGACCATTGTGAGTTCCTAATAGATGCTTCATGAAATATTCTTGTCCTTTAGCTGAACTTGAAATTAAGTTCGAGCGCCATACAAATAAAGAACGTGGGAAGTTTTCAGGTGCATCTGGATCTTCACAGGCAAATTTCGTCTCGCCTGAAGTTACTTGGTCTACAGCAAATTTTGCAATTTCTTCATTCGTTGTTTTACCTTGTTTCTTCGCTTCCTCTGCAAACAGTAAGCTACTCTTATTAAATTGCGGATAAGAAGGTAGCCAGCCTAATCGAGCAGCTAGAACATTGTAATCAGCAGGGTGTTGATAACGTATATCGCCACCAGTTGGTGATTTTAATGAATCAGCACCTGTTTCTTCGTATTTCCATTGATCTGTTGCAAAGTAGAAGAATGATGTTGCGTTTTGTAAACGCGGTGGTGCTTGCCAGTCTTTTGCGAATGCAACAGTTGACCACCCTTCAATCGGACGACATTTTTCTTGTCCAACATAGTGCGCCCAGCCGCCGCCATTCACACCTTGAGATGCTGTTAACACTACTAAGTTTAAAATGGCACGATAGATTGTATCACTATTAAACCAGTGATTAACACCAGCACCCATGATAATCATCGAACGACCTTTTGTATCAATTGAATTTTGAGCAAACTCTCGAGCAATTTGCACGACAAGTGATGACTTAACGCCTGTATGCTGTTCTTGCCAAGCAGGTGTGTAATGAGAACTTTCATCGTCATAGCCTTTTGCTTCGAATTGATTACCATTACGTTTTACACCGTATTGACTCAGCATTAAATCGTAAACAGTCACCACTAATTGTTCCGAACCATCAGCAAGCTTCACTTTCTTCGCAGGAATCATACGTTTAAATGTACCATTACCTTTATTATCGAAGAATGGGAACACAATTTCTTTCCATTCTGCATCGTGAGGTTCTATAGAAAGAGCTGGATTAATAACAGTTCCATCCTCACGTTCTAAGATAAGGTTCCATTTCTTTCCTTCTTCCCAACGTTGACCCATTGTGCCATTTGGAACGATAATTTCATTTGTTGCTTCATCAAAAATAACCGGTTTCCATTCTGCATGCTGAGTAGTATCGCCAAGATCGCTAGCTCGTAAGAAGCGGCCAGCTTTTAAGCTGCCTTCATGTTCATCCAGCATGATTAAGAACGGCATATCTGTATATTGTTTCGCGTAGTTTAGGAACATTGGCTCCTGACGCTCTACATAAAATTCTTTTAAAATAACATGCGTCATTGCTTGTGCAACTGCCGCATCACTTCCTGGGTTTGGAGCTAACCAGTTATCAGCAAATTTAACGTTTTCCGCATAGTCTGGTGCCACCGAAACAACTTTTGTTCCTTTATAACGTACTTCAGTCATAAAGTGCGCATCTGGTGTACGAGTTAGTGGGACATTTGATCCCCACATAATGAGGTAACCAGCATTGTACCAATCGCTTGATTCTGGTACGTCTGTTTGCTCGCCCCAAATTTGCGGAGATGCTGGTGGTAGATCGGCATACCAATCATAGAAGCTAAGCATTTCTCCACCTAATAGTGAAATAAAACGAGCTCCTGATGCGTAACTAATCATTGACATCGCAGGAATAGGTGTAAAGCCAGCAATACGGTCTGGACCGTATTTTTTAATGGTATAAATCAATTGAGCTGAAATGAGCTGCATGGCATCTTCCCATTTCACTCGTACATGGCCACCTTTACCACGAGCTTGTTTATAAGATTTAGCTTTTTCAGGATCCTCTACAATACTCGCCCAAGCATCAACTGGATTGTCATGTTTTTCTAAAGCCTTTTTCCACATACGCCATAATTTACCGCGAACGTAAGGGTATTTCACGCGTAAAGGGCTATATTCATACCAAGAAAATGAAGCTCCACGAGGACATCCACGAGGCTCAAACTCTGGCATATCAGGACCGCATGAAGGGTAATCAATTTGTTGATTTTCCCAAGTAATAATTCCGTTTTTAACAAATACTTTCCAACTACATGAACCTGTACAGTTAACCCCATGTGTCGTACGCACTACTTTGTCATGAGACCAACGTTGACGATACATGTTTTCCCATTCTCTACTTTTTTCTTCAAGAATAGACCAGTTACCTGAATAGCGTTCTGTCGGCTTAAAGAATTTTAGACCAAATTTTCTTTTCATCGGACATAACCACTCCTTTTGCAGACTGACTTACAACATTGAAGGGAATCAATTGTTTGTACATTCTTATATATTTATTGTTGAGCAAATGATTATTTTTGCCTATTAGGGAAGTGACTATTTTTCAGGGGAAACTCCCTATGATGAGAAAGGGGAATGGTTTTAACAACTATATTTAGCTTTATGGCGTTTTGCCGCTTCTACAATAGAAATCGTGTTATCTATGGCTGACCTTTAAATAAGAACGCAGTAGGTAAGTTGAAGAAGAAATAAATAATAAACAACAGTATTTCAAAAACTTAACATATAGTGTAAAATTACCCTTAAAGTAGGTTTTTATCATTTTTATATGGGGTATTTATTATATGAAGAAATTTGTGGTAAGTTTTTTGTCTATTTCTCCAGTTCCTTTCTTCATTCTTTTTTTCGAATATAACTGTCATCTTGCTGGGAAAAGCGCTAAATTTTTGATTCCGGTATTTCTAGTGTTCATAATTGTTGTAGGTATTTCATCTAGAAACATTAAATTTCCTTTGTTTTTTGGCTTAAATTTGATGATGACCGTTATTTCTTTACTATTTGGCTCTTTTTTACTAGTCGATGATGGTGGTTGGTTTAAACCTTTTGGTAGAGATGTAGCCATTATATTTGTTTCAATTATTTATATTTTAGGGCAGTTCATAATAAGAGTGGTTAGCAAACTAGGGGATACTAACAATAAGTAAATATAAAAAGAAGCAATTCTTCATTATGAGGGATTGTTTTTAATGAAAGAAGAATGTATGTAATTCAATATATAAAGATTAAGTTATTCTATAAATCATTATTAGGAGAATTTGGTTATTTTTGGTATAATCAATGAGTAATAAATATGAAATGCTTTAAAACCACTAGGGGAGTCTTTGGTAGACTGAGACGTATATAGTATACGGACCCTTTGAACCTGATCTAGTTCATACTAGCGTAGGGAAGTGTTGACTTGCATATTGATATTGCTTTTTGTTATCAATCATACAAGGCCACTCCCTGCTATTTATGTAGGAGTGGCTTTTTTCGATTAAATAAAAAGGAGAGATTATTTTGACAATACGTAAGTTAACGTTAATGGCATTATTAGTAGCCATCGCTGTAGCGGGCTCGACTTTTGTTTCAATTCCAACTGGTGTTGCCAGAGCCTATCCCATACAGCATGCCATCAATGTCATTAGTGCCATTTATCTTGGTCCCCTGCCAACTGTTATGATTGCTTTAATGACAGCTATTATTCGTATTATTACAGGTACAGGTTCATTATTAGCTATTCCTGGAAGTGTTATCGGTGCACTCCTTGCAGCGCTTGCTTTCAAATTTGGCAATAAAGTGTGGCTAGCGAGTATTGGGGAAATAGTAGGTACAGGAATTATTGCTTCAATCGTGGCAGTACCTTATGCCAAATTATTCACGGGAACATCTGTAGCCGCTCTTTTCTTTATGCCCGCTTTTTTTATGTCTAGTGTCATCGGTGCTGTGTTAGGATGCATCATTGCAATAAGTTGTCGAAAAACGGTATTTGTTAAACGATTAAAGATGATCGAGGGTTCAAAATAAAGTTAAAAGGTGTCTGGAGTGTAAATTTTATGGGCATCTTTTTTAGCTTCTTTTCTTCATTTGGAATTTATATTGTAAATAAAGAGTATAGAAAATGATAGGCAATTTTGTTGTAACCTTTTTAATAGCTTAAACGAATAATAAGTGAATATAACATGAGGGGGGCAATGGTTGCTAAAGTTAAATAATTTGGAGTCTGAAATAGTAAAAATTTATAGGGATCACTATTTAGATGTATTTCGATTACTTGTCTGTTTTACGGGAAATCAAAACGACGCCGAAGATTTAACGCAAGAAGTATTTATTCGAGTACTAAAAAACCTACCTAAATTTAATCAGCATTATCAATTAAAAACATGGATTTTCTCCATAGCCAAGCATGTAGCTGTAGACGATTATCGAAAAAGACGTTTTTCTTCTATTTTTAAAGATGGCTTTTTCAAACAATACCAATCAACAGATCACAAGCCGAATGAAATGGTTGAGCTAAATGAAATGAAACAACTGATCCATGCAGCTATTTCAAAATTAAAGCCACATTATCGAGCCGTTGTCATTTTGAGAGGCATTAATGAATGTTCGATAAAAGAAACAGCTGAAATACTTCAATGTAGTGAATCGAAAGTGAAGGTAGATTTTCATCGAGCATTAAAAGACCTCAAAAAGAAACTGGATATAAATAATGAGGAGGTTTTAGTAAATGCAAAATGATAAAGATTTACTCAAACTGTTAAAAGAAGTGTATCCTCAAAGTCCGAGTAAGAATTTTATAAACGCTACAGAGGAAAATCTGAGACAGAGAGCAAGAAGAATGAAAAGACAATTAATTATAAAAAGATTCTCTGTTATCACAAGTGGAGTGCTACTTAGCATAGTTATTCTTTCATGGCTGTTTGTGTTTAATAATATTTCATTAAATAATGTAGAAAATCAAAATGCATCGATTATCACTAATAAAGGTGAACCATCCGTATTTATTTACCATTCTCATAACACCGAATCCTTTATACCTGAAAATAGTGATAGTAAGGAAAATAAAATGTTCAGCGAAACCAAAAATGTTACATTAGTTGGGGAAGCACTAAGTAGGGAATTGCAGAAACAACAAATACAGGTTATTCATGATGATACAAATATTGCTGCACTACTAAAGGAAAAAGACTTAGCATTTGCAGATTCATATATGGTATCAAGTGAAAAACTACAACAAGTCATAAAGAACAATCCTATTAAAATGGTCTTTGATATTCATCGAGATTCGAACAGCAGAAAAGCAACAACCATTACGATTAACGGGAAAGAATATGCTCAAATTTTATTTGAGGTATCAAAGACCAGCTCAAATTATGAAAAAAATAAACAGTTTGCCTTACTCCTGCATGAGAAGCTTGAACAATTATATCCAGGCTTATCGAGAGGTGTAGTGGAAAAGGACGGAAACCATTCAAACGAATATAATCAACAGTATGTCGATAATTCTGCCTTATTAAATATTGGTGGAAAGGAAAACACGTTAGAAGAAACATTTAGAACAACTGAGGTACTAGCGAAGGTCATAAAAGAAGTGATACTTAATATGTAGATTTATCAATTTGCTACCGCCTCCACATGTATATAAGCATCAGCTTCACTCTTTTTATCATCATTTTTGCCTTGAATGAAGATCAATTCATAAAAAAATGC
>DEQI01000019.1:5923-8113 GCA_002360295.1 Planococcaceae bacterium UBA3370 | reverse complement strand
ATGGTATTCCAAAACTATGCTTTATATCCGCATATGACTGTGTATGAAAATATGGCATTCGGTTTAAAGCTTCGAAAATTAGATAAAAAAGAAATTGAAAGACGTGTAAAAGATGCAGCAGAAATACTTGGTTTACAAGATTTACTGAATAAAAAACCGAAATCATTGTCTGGTGGTCAACGTCAACGGGTTGCTTTAGGTCGTGCAATTGTTCGAGATGCAAAGCTATTTTTAATGGACGAGCCTTTATCCAATTTAGATGCGAAACTCCGCGTACAAATGCGCTCTGAAATTACCAAGTTACATCAACGTTTAAAAACAACTACGTTATATGTGACTCATGACCAAACAGAAGCAATGACAATGGCTTCGAGACTTGTCGTTATGAAAGACGGCTTTATCCAACAAATTGGCTCACCACGAGAAGTATATGATTATCCTGAAAATGTCTTTGTTGGTGGCTTTATCGGTTCACCAGCGATGAACTTTTTCCGCGGTCAGGTAGTCAATGATCAATTTGTTATTGGTTCTTATTCAATTGCTATTCCACAAGACAAATTGGCATTACTCAAATCGCAAAACTATTTAAATAAAAATATTATACTAGGGATTCGTCCGGAAAATATTTTAGGCGAAGCAACTGAGTTAGAAAAATTCCCTCAGTCAATAGTTGATATTACCGTACAAGTTGCGGAGTTAACTGGTGCGGAGATGATGATTTATTCGGCATTAGATGATCAATCATTTGTCGCACGTATTCATGCAGATGCACCTGTTCAAGCAGGACATTCCATTCAGCTTGCATTTGATTTAACAAAAGCTCACTTCTTTGATGAGGAAACAGAAAAACGGATTCGTTAAAATGAATGGGAGCTGTTTAAAAGTAGCGAGTAAGCTTGCTTTATCACTATTTTATAGGAAACAGCTCCACTTTTACTTTTTCCACTGATTATGGCTGATGATTAAAACTCACTCCATCAACAACTGTGCGAATCTACTGATAAGATGAAATGGTAAACTGCTGTTGCCAGATATTCCCTCGATAAGTTAGTCCCACCTATATTAGCTGTTAATATAGTTGTTATGACAGCGCACTTTCATTTTCCTTTGAGATATCTTTCAAATAAATACCATATGTTTTCCAAACATTGAAATCAAGCTTTTCATAAAAGTCGACTAAATTTGTCCAATCAATGAAGATCGTTTCTATGTTTCGCCCTTGTAAAAATGCCATCCCAGCTTGTACAATAGCTAGACCATATCCCCTTTTTTGCTCCTTTTCGTCAATTCCTAGAGGTCCAATCCCCCCTACCGCTTGTGGAAATAACGTCCGCCAATAAACATTTTGCGCGATCATGGGCGAGTCGTCGTCATTAATTCTACAAAAACCTATAATACGCCCACGTTTTCTGAGAACAACAAATTCGCGTCCTCTACCACCTAATTCAAAATATTTCATCGCCTCATATTCCCATCTTCCTGGGAAGCAGCGTACAAAAAACTCAATTAATTCTTGCTGTTCTTCCTTTTGCAATAATTTGTATTCAAGATGCTCCCCAGAAGGAATTGCATAATCTTTAGTTAAATGATTCACTAAATCATGCGTGTCCATCCTTTTTTCATAGCCATGCTTTTCTGCCATTCTTTGTGCAATAATACTTGTCGAAGGTATACCCGCAAAATAATGAAAAGGATCTCCGCCAAGCTGTATTTCCTGGATACCGGCTTTGACAAGTGCCTCCTCTGCTAATTGCAATAACTTTGTTCCTACACCTTGTCGTTGCCTCATTTTTTCTACTAAAAGGACTTGAATCCATCCTCGTTTACTATTCATATTGATTTCAAGTTGTTCTTGCCACTTTTTCGCTATTATAAAACCAACGGCATTTCCTTCATTATTTAATGCCACAAAACAGCCTTCTGGAAATACATTGACATCCTCTACACTATTTTGAATAAATAACTCTTTTCTTAGAGGAAATTCTTGTCCCCACTGTGTATTCCAAAGATTCACTACATCATCTATATATTGCGCTTGAAAAGGTACATAGTTCACAAAATCATCCTTTCGAGTACAATTTGGTAATAAATTAGTTACTACTCATAGTAACCTTCATACGCCATTCTTTTTCCAATTGTGTCGCTATTTTTTTCAAATCCTTAAAATAGTCAATCATATGTTCCTCTGTA